>JAIENC010000234.1 GCA_019751635.1 Mycobacteriaceae bacterium | reverse complement strand
CGTATACCTGGGATCGGCTGTGGTGGCGCGCCACCGCGCTCAGGCCGCCGCAGATCTGGCTGCCTTGACTGCGGGAGCACGCTTACCTGCCGGAACCGCCGCCGCTTGCGCTGACGCAACCGCGGTTGCGCACGTAATGCGGGTTGACACCATCCATTGCCAAGCAGAGCACCTGGACGTCATTGTCAGGGTCGACGTAGCCACCGCTTTTGCCGGCACCGCACACGCCGCGGCACGAGCCGGCCCGGCTGATGCAACCTCTTAATCCGGCGGCAATGAATCTTGAGATTCAACGCGCCAGTTGATGGCCCGGGCAACGAGATGATCGCGGCCGTCAGGACCTTGCTCAATAACGTTACGTGCGACCAGCCCCACCCGAATGGGGTGACCCTGCCAATCGATGACATCCCATGTGCGGCATACCGTCTGGCCCGGCTCCTCATTGATCACCGCCCCAATAGTCTGGTTTTCTCGGGGGTTGAGGTCACGCGATGGCAGGTCTTCGGCAAACGCTCGACCATGGGTGACTTCAACCTCGGGGTTCTTGCCGCTGTTGGCTAGTGATTCTGGAGTATCAGTGGCCACGCCCAAGGTGAGGTCCCATTTCAACGGTCCAGGGATCGGCCGCTCTGGCGGCTCAGCATCAGCAGGGCCACTCCACACGTGAACGCCGTGCATGCGACCGTCAGACATCACCACCGGTTCGGTGCGAATCACGTAGTCGTGCTTGGACGTGATGCTGGTGAGACATTGCCCAGTCTCCACCGACTGAGCGATAGCCGTTTGGATTGCCGCCAGGTGCGGACTACGCCGCAGGAATCTGCTCACCGGGACAAGGTCTTTCGGCTCGCTCCCCTGCGCTGCCACAACGGGTTCATTACCCAATGTCTCCACGAGCAGCCAGTCGTGGTCCATGCAGGGCATATTACTGGCCGTCGGGGCTTCTTGCTGGGACGAGATCAGATACCGCGTCGTCGGGTATCTCGCCCCTATGTCAGCGTGAATGAGTTGATGACCGAATAGAACCGGTTCCACCACGCTTCGTCGTCACTGCTGTCGGCAAATGCCAGCTCCTGAGTGTCCAGCACGTATTGCCGCAACCGCGCTTCGTACTGCAAAAATCCACTCCGCTGATTGCCACCTGCCAGCGCGAGTTCTTCAGCAAGCACGTACGCGCCAATGAGCGCAAGACTGGTGCCCTGCCCTGACATCGGAGAGGCGCAGTGTGCCGCATCCCCGACTAGCCCCACCCGGCCGCCGGACCACCTGTCCATAACGATCTGCGACATTTCGTCGCAGTAGAAATCAGAAGCATCGCGCATAGCCCTGAGCAGCTGTTCAGTAAAGCGCCCGGTCTCGCTGAAACGTCGCTCAATTTCGTTGCGTTGCAACGCCACATCGCGATAGTCCAGGTTAAGCGTCTCGTCGGTGAATCCGAACATTATGCGGCACTCCGCGTTGCCGCGGGCGCTATAGACACCAGCGAATTGCCGAGCATTGTCGTCGTTGTACCACAGTTGCCAGTGGTCTAGATCAAGAAAATTGGGCGCGGTACAGACCGCCAGGAACTTCCCCATTCGACGAGCGAACCGCGCCTCCGGCCCGAAAACGAGCCGACGCACAGTGGAGTGCAGGCCGTCGGCACCGATCACCAGGTCAAACACGCGGTCAACACCATGTTCGAAAGTCACCAACACCGAGTCAACACTTTCGTCCATAGCGGTGATGGTGTCATCGAAGAGATATTCCACCTCGGTGCTGGCCGCATACATCAGAGCAACCAAGTCATCGCGCAGTAACTCGATATCAGGGGTAGCGATGATCCCGCCGGTCGCGGTTACCTCGTCGTTGCGCTGTACTTCGTTGCCCTGCGCGTCAACCGCGGACATACCGCGGATACCGGTTTTAGCTGTCCGCGCGGCAGAGAGCAGCCCCATCCGATCGAGCACCGTCAGCGCCGGCCCACGCACGTCGATTGCCTGACCGCCAGGGCGCAGCCCCGAGCATCGCTCAACAACTGTTACGGTAAAGCCTTGGCGCTCAAGCCAGTACGCTAATGCCGTTCCGGCCACGCTGGCGCCGGACACCAGTACCGTCGGCATGGGTTCATCTTACTCGGTCATAAAAGAGGCCGCCGTCCCGGTAAGAGCGTGGGCCTGTCCCAGCGTGAAGAGTTGGTTCTGCTCGAGTGGAAGCACTAATCGACTCCAGCTCGGCTAAATTAGCTGCCACCGCAGCCAGGGGTAATGCTGCCTCGACGGCTCTGTCCACATCGCTGGCCTCGGCACGCAGCGCCCGCACAAACTCCCCGGTAATTGGTTGGCTCGTACCCACGCCTATCCCGGCGAGACACTCAGAGATCGCCCTGGTGTGGGCCAGCAACACCTCCCGGACTAAGGGATATGTTTCCGGCCGTGCTAACTGTTCAATGCCGGTAATCGTGTCGGCAACCACACGTACCCAGGTGACACGGTTGGCCGCTTTAATCAGCGGAGAGCGCATATCCACACTGCTACCAGTCTCGGAGAGGTACTGACGGATAGCGTCGTCAACCAGCACCGCAAGTAAGAGCGCTTCACGACTCAAGACGTCAAGACCAGCCTCGCGCGGGTCGACGTCTCCCCGAGTGACTCGTAAGACGGCCGCGTGCAGATAACGCAGGTTAGTCATAAGCGCGGTATGGATCGCGGCGAATACCGCCGCGGTAGCTCCTCGCGGCCATAACAGCAATGACACAAGGATCGCTATCCCCGCGCCCAGGGCGATATTGCCGATCCGCAGGAGACCAATCCACCACTCGGTAGAGCCCGCCATGTCGAGGAAGATCAAACCTGTCACGGTGATCATGGCCTCACCAGCGACGAAGGAAAACACCCGCTCGAGATAGACCGACCCGAACACGGCGAGGGGCAACAACAGCAAGACCAAGATCCCCCGTTGTGAACCAAAAATAGCAACGACAGCCCCACCGATCATGACGCCAATAGCGGTACCGGCGATAGTTTGGATTGTCTTCGTTCTCGTGGTGAGTGCGCTACTACCCAGGACTGTGATCATTCCCACGACCACCCAGCTCTCTTGCCGCATCGTAACCACATACGTGGCAGCCACGGCGAGCACCAGCCCGACACCCTTTCGTACACCGTTACGCGCTGCCACCGAACCCCTGGCTAACAAACCGGCGGAGATAGCGGCCGGAGCGATCGTCTCCGGCAACAACCGGTCGGCGAAACCCGTAGGTGGTAGTCGCAGGCCGAGAACCCTCGCCCAGACCGGCCGAAAATCGGCTGCGACAGCCGCGGCAATAGCTTTGCCGATCAGCCCGACAGCGGTAACAACCAACTGACGTGTCAGCAGATCCTGGGCAACTGTTATCGCGGCAGCATCGTCTGAATCGGCGAGTATCAGCGCTACGTCGTCGTAGCCACGGCCACGTCCCAATGCCGTCAGAGTTGATCAGTGCCTGCTCGAGAGCGGCCTGATTCGTCGCGCGGTGAGCGACGCAGAAATCGGTAAGCAAGAGTTCGCAACACCGCAGCACATCAATAGTCGGCTGCCGCAGGCAACCCAACACCGTCGCGGTGTGGTCGTCAGCTAAATCGCCAACGAGTTGGAGGTGGTCAACGACACGTACCAATGCTCGGCTACCGGCCCCAAGACCGGCTGGCCGAGAGCTGGCAGCGAGAAAATCGGTGTGCAACGCATCTAACGCCCGCATCACTTCGGTGCTCGAATGACTACCTTCCAGCCGCTCAGCCAGCGCTGCACACACCAATGCCACATGGCGGCGCAGCTCTCGGTGATGTCGTGGTGGCAGAAAAAACAACGACGCCGGCACGCAGATCAGCAAAGCCACGAGCCAACCCGAAAGGCGTTCGCTGATTGACCCGACCGGCATCAGCACCGGGCATAGACACAACATCAAAGCCGCATGTTGACCGGCGGAGATGGTCGCACTGGCCGCACCAGCCACTGTCAGCACCACGCCGAGAACAAACATCAGTAACACCGCGAGCCAAGGAATAGGACTGACCAAGGTGCCGATGGCAATGAAGACGCACCCGATAACCCCTAGCCCGAAGTAGGCCAACGCACGGCTCTGCCGATTTCCCGGAAAATCACAGAACACCATCAACCAATACGCACCCAGATAGGCAAACAATACGCCCGGCGTGATTCCGAAAAGACAAAAACTCAAGATGGTGGCAGCCGGCACCATGACCGCCGCACGGATGGCGTATCGCAGCCCTTCTCGCTCCGGGTCATTGATGCCTAAGAACTCGATCATTGACGGGATTGGCCGCCTCCAGATGAGCATTCCTGCATGCTAGAAGATGGCTTCTTCCATTGGCGTCATTGGCCAACACCGTAACCAAGTCACCGGATAGCTCACAGGCTTGTTTGCCAGCGACCCATGCGGAGTTGGATAGCGGACGGAAAACTTTACGTCACATCTACCCAATCCAGTGTCCGCTGAACCGCTTTTCGCCAGCCCGCATAGCCAGCGGCACGCTGATCCGCGCTCCAGGTCGGCGTCCAGCGTTTATCCTCACGCCAGTTGTCCCGAAGATCGTTGGGGTCTGCCCAAAAACCGACCGCTAAACCTGCCGCGTAGGCGACTCCGAGGGCGGTCGTTTCAGCGACCACCGGCCGAACCACGTCCACCCCCAAGACATCGGCTTGAATCTGCATACACAAGTTATTGCTGGTCACCCCGCCGTCAACTTTGAGAACCTCAAGGCGCACACCGGAATCGGCTTCCATCGCGTCCACCACGTCGCGGCTCTGATAACAGATTGCTTCTAGCGTTGCGCGGGCCACATGCGCATTGTTGCTGAACCGCGAGAGCCCGACTATCGCGCCGCGGGCATCGGATCGCCAATATGGGGCGAACAACCCGGAAAATGCCGGCACAAAGTAGACCCCACCATTGTCGCTAACCTGGCGGGCCAACGCCTCGCTCTGCGCCGCACCGCTAATCACACCGAGCTGGTCGCGTAGCCATTGCACGGCCGAACCGGTCACCGCTATCGAACCTTCAAGGGCATAAACAGGTTTCGCGTCACCAAACTGATAGCACACGGTGGTGAGCAGACCATTACGTGACCGCACGATCGTCTCACCGGTGTTGAGTAACAGGAAATTGCCGGTGCCATAAGTATTTTTCGCTTCACCGGCGGCCAAACAGATCTGGCCAACCATCGCCGCATGTTGATCCCCGAGGACCCCAGTAATGGGCACTTCCCCGGCCACCGGCCCACTGTCCAGCGTGACTCCGTAAGGCTGCCGCGGTGACGACGACGCGATCGTCGGAAGCATCTGGCGGGGAATGGAAAAGAACGACAACAACTCGTCATCCCAGTCCAGTGTCTCCAGATCCATCAGCATGGTCCGGCTAGCGTTCGTGACGTCGGTGACGTGCACTCCGCCTCGTGTACCACCGGTCAGGTTCCACAACAGCCAGGTGTCCGGGGTGCCAAAGAGCGCCTCACCACGTTCGGCGGCGGCACGCACGCCGTCGACGTTGGCTAAAATCCACTGCAGTTTCCCGGCTGAAAAGTAGGTCGCTGGCGGCAGACCAGCCTTATGCCGGATCACATCACCGCGGCCATCGCGGTCTAACGCCGAGGCAATGCGGTCGGTGCGGGTGTCTTGCCAGACAATGGCGTTGCAGTATGGCCGACCGGTTCGCCGATTCCACACCAGCGTGGTCTCTCGCTGGTTGGTAATCCCTAACGCGGCAATATCTTTAGCGGTGAGATTGGTGGTATTCAACACCGACATCAACACTGATGCGGTACGTTCCCAAATCTCAACCGGATTATGCTCCACCCAACCGGCACGGGGCAGAATCTGCTCGTGCTCCAGTTGATGGCGACCAACCTCGGCGCCATCATGATCAAAGATCATGCAGCGCGTGCTGGTGGTGCCCTGGTCGATGGCGGCAACAAACTCAGCCAACTGGGTTTCCTCCGGAACGTGGTTGTCAACGTTCATCATGCTGCACCACCCCAGCTGGATCTCCGACACCGGTTAGCCATACACCGCAACCCCCGTCCCATCGGACGTGGGATTTATCCGAACCGCCGAGTAAGTTGATGCCCATGGCCGAGGAGATCATGGACTGGGATAGCGCGTATCGGCAGCAAGGCGCCTTCGAAGGACCACCACCGTGGAATATTGGTGAGCCGCAACCAGAACTGGCCCGGTTGATTGAGTCCGGAAAAATCCGCAGCGACGTGCTGGACGCCGGGTGTGGGTACGCCGAGCTGTCTTTGGCGCTGGCCGCGCAGGGGCATACCGTGGTGGGCGTTGATCTCACCCCGACAGCCGTTGCAGCCGCCACTCAAGCTGCCGCCGAACGGGGTTTGACTACCGCCAGCTTTGTCCAGGCCGACATCACCACGTTCTCCGGCTATGACAATCGTTTTTCCACGGTGATCGACAGCACACTGTTTCATTCGCTACCGGTTGAGGGGCGGGACGGCTATCTGCGCTCAATTCACCGGGCTGCAGCGGCGGGCGCGCACTATTACGTGCTGGTGTTTGCCAAGGGCGCGTTCCCGGCGGAGATGGAGATGACCCCGAATGAGGTCGATGCGGATGAACTCCGGGCCGCGGTCAGTAAATACTGGCAGATCGACGAGATTCGACCGGCCTACATTCATGCCAACGTGCCGCAGGTGCCGGATATGCCGTTCGATTTTCCCCTGCACGACCGCGACGAAAAGGGCCGAGTGAAATATCCGGCTTTTCTGTTGAGCGCGCATAAATAACGCCACACAGACCGTGCTCGGCACGGGCGATTTACGCTGCGGGCTACTTAGCCGCCAAGGACAAGCCGAAGTCGCCGGCCACGTCGGTCCACCACCGCACCGGGCGCAGTCCAGCAGCCGAGAGCTCAGCAGCCACGCCTTCGGGACGGAACTTGCAGGAATATTCGGTGAGCATCTCCTCCCCGGCAGCAAACTCCACCGCCAACCCCAGTGCGCCGATCCAGACCCGCTGCTCTCGTTCGGCACGTAGCCACATCTCGATGTGCTCGTGGGCAGCATTCCAGCGGGCAACATGGGCGTAGCAGTCGACATCGAAATCAGCGTCGAGTTCCCGGTTAATGACCGCCAACACGTTACGGTTGAACTGGGCTGTCAACCCAGCGGCATCATCGTAGGCTCGCAGCAATCGGTCACTGTCTTTGACCAGATCGGTGCCAAGCAGCAAGCTGTCCCCGGGCTGCAGCACCGCCGCCAAACCGGCCAGGAACTCCACGCGTGGCCCCGAGGGCAGATTGCCGATCGTTGACCCCAGGAAGATAAAGAGCCGACGACCACCTGCCGGGATCTCAGCCAGGTGTTCTTCGAAATCGCCGCAGACCGCGGCGATTTCGATACCTGGATACTCATTTTGGATAGCAGCCGCGGACGCCGACAGCATGCTGGCGTCAACATCGAACGGTACATATTTGCGTAGCGATCCCTGTTTCTGTAGCGCATGGAGCAGAATTCGGGTTTTCTCAGAGGTGCCGCTGCCCAGTTCCACCACGGTGTCCGCCCCACTCTCGGCCGCGATCTGCACCGACCTGGCACGCAGAATCTCCGTCTCCGCGCGGGTCAGGTAGTACTCCGGTAGCCGAGTGATCTGATCGAACAAATCACTGCCTATTGAATCGTAGAACCACTTGGGCGACAAGGATTTTGGCGTCGCACTCAAGCCGTCGAGTACGTCGCGGCGCAGCGCGTGATACGCCGAATCGGCGGCCAGGTGGTTCGACAGTGACACCGTCATCGAGGTCCTCTCATCTCATCTAATCTGGTCAGCGTGACGCGATCTGGGGTGACCTCAACGAGGTGGCGGTCCGGCACATCTTCCCAAGCGGGATCATCGTCATAAGGCTCACTAGCCAGCACCACACCGTCACCGCGACGCAACATCACCAACGTCTCTCCCCATCGGGTGGCCAACAGTCGAGAACCGTTGGCCGCCAAGATGTTTAGCCGCGCTTTAGGGTCCAAGGCGCCAACCTGGATAATGGTGTCCCCGAGTACATCGAGCCCACGTTGGAAGATCAACGCTGCCAGCACCACACTGTCACACATTGGCTCGGCCGACGCAGTCGCCGGCAACGCCGCGAAATCGACCACACCGTTGTGCGACAACAGCCATTGGCCATCGGTGAAGGGTGCCGTCGCGTTGGCATGAATCGGCATACCGATGGTCGCCGAGCGCACTGCAGCCACCACGCAGTGACTGCGCAACACTGGTGCGACGCAAGCAAAAGACTCCTCGCCCCACAGCGGCGCTGGGCTGCGCCAGCGTCGCGGTGTCACGCCATCGAAGAATCCCACCCCCCAGCCGTCCGCGTTGAGTAACCCGTGCGTTTGTCGACGCGGCGCATACGACTGCACCCGCAGGCTGTGCGGCGGATCCACCACGATGGAGGAAACCGTGACCTCGCTGCCGAGCCAACCCAGATGACGGCACATCAGCCGACATCCCAGGCAAGCCGAACACCACAGAAGATCTGCCGGCGATACGGATGGTCCCAGTTCCGAAAACTGGGCCGCAAAATGGACGGTTCT
>JAIENC010000127.1 GCA_019751635.1 Mycobacteriaceae bacterium | reverse complement strand
GTCTGGTTGCCGCTGAACAACGGACTACGCCCGGAACCAATTATTGCGCTGGGCATCTTGCTCACCTGGTGTTCCGTGGAACGCGCGGTGGCCACCAGCCGGCTGTTGCCGGTAGCGGTCGCGTGCATTATCGGTGCGCTGACGTTGTTTTCCGGACCCACAGGGATCGCGTCGATCGGCGCGCTGCTGGTTGCCATCGGGCCGTTGCGCACCATTGTGCATCGCCGTTCTCGACAGTTCGGGGTGCTGCCGCTGGTGGCGCCCATCTTGGCCGCCGTCACGGCGACCGCATTCCTGATCTTCCGTGACCAAACTTTGGCTGGAGAAGTCCAGGCCAGCGCACTCAAACGCGTGGTCGGCCCAAACTTAAGCTGGTTCGACGAACACCTGCGCTATGAGCGGCTGTTTATGGCCACCCCAGATGGGTCGGTAGCCCGCCGCTTCGCGGTACTGGCGTTGATCGTGGCGCTGGCGGTGGCGGTGGCGATGTCGTTGCGCAAAGGCCGCATTCCGGGCACCGCAGCAGGACCAAGTCGCCGCATTATTGGCATCACCATCATTTCTTTTGTGGCGATGATGCTCACCCCAACCAAATGGACGCACCATTTCGGGGTGTTTGCCGGGCTAGCTGGCTCGCTGGGCGCATTGGCCGCGGTCGCGGCCAGCGCAGCCGCCATGCGAGCCCGCCGTAACCGCACCATGTTCACCGCCGTCGTGCTGTTCGTGGTGGCGTTATCGTTCGCCAGCGTCAACGGCTGGTGGTACGTCTCCAACTTTGGTGTGCCATGGTCAAACTCCTTCCCGAAATGGCAATTCGCGTTTGCGACCGTGTTATTGGGGTGCACGGTGCTGGCACTGCTGGTTGCAGCGTGGTTTCACTTCAGCGATACCGTCGCGGAGGCAGCATCCACGCCGAGCCGGCGCCTTCCACGAGTTATCCAGTCGCCGTTGGCGGTCATCTCTTGGGCGTTGGTGTGCTTTGAAGTCGCATCACTGACCTCGGCGATGATCGTGCAGTACCCAGCCTGGTCAGTGGGCCGGTCCAACCTGGCCGCACTCAGCGGGAAAACCTGCGGCTTGGCCGACGACGTCCTGGTAGAGCAGGATGCGGAGGCCGGCATACTGTCACCCATTGGGACGTCAGCTCAAGACGCGCTCAGTGCCGGACATGTCGAAGGCTTCAGCCCCCAAGGCATTCCCGCTGAGGTGCGCGCCGACCCGGTACTGGATCTCCCCGGCGAGCACGGTGCCCTTAGCGACGACGGGTTAACTCCCGACAACGAGGCCACAACGCCGGGCGCTACAGTCGTCGGACCGACAGTCAACGGTTCCCGAGCAAGCCTGCCCTACGGCCTGGACCCGGCCCGCACCCCGGTGCTGGGCAGCTGGCGGGCCGGAGTACAGGTACCAGCCATGCTGCGGTCAGCCTGGTATCGGTTACCCACACGCAATCAGGCTGAACCGCTGCTCGTGGTGTCGGCCGCCGGCCGGTTCACTCCTCGGGAAGTGCAAGTGCAATGGGCTACTGCGGCCGAAGCGGCCCAGGGGAAGCCGGCTGGATCCATGAGTTTCGGCGATGTAGGGGCAGCACCGGCCTGGCGAAATCTGCGGATATCGCTCAAGGCGATACCGCCTACCGCCACCCAGATCCGGTTGGTAGTCACCGATGAAGACCTGGCGGCACAACATTGGATCGCGGTGACCCCGCCGCGAATTCCCCGGTTGCGCACGCTGCAAGAGGTCGTCGGTTCGACCGATCCGGTGCTACTGGACTGGCTGGTAGGCCTGGCGTTCCCCTGCCAGCGACCATTTGGACATCGCAATGGGGTGATCGAAGCACCCAAATGGCGGATTTTGCCGGATCGGTTCGGCGCCGAGGCTAACTCCCCGGTGATGGACAACAACGGTGGTGGCCCGCTGGGCATCACCGAGCTGCTGACGCACGCCACCACTGTGCCTAGTTATCTCAAGGATGATTGGTTCCGCGACTGGGGCGCTTTGCAACAACTGAACCCCTACTACCCAGACGCCCGGCCTGCCCCCCTGCGCCTGGGCCTAGACACCCACAGCGGGCTATGGAGCCCAGCCCCGCTACGGCATTAACACCGCACCTGATGTCGGGGCTTCCCCGCTGGCTCACCAGCGGATACGAGCCCCGACCGAAGCGCCCCGAAAAAAGTGTTCGGAGCATCCCAGAGCCACGGTTAGGATTAATCCGTAACGACCGCCAGGTGCCCACCCGCAATTGAGCGGAGGATCATAATATGAGCGGAACACCCTCATCGGATTCGTCCGGCATGTCCAGCACTATAGAGAAATATTCGCATCTGTTTACAGAAACACCGCCACCGGCACCATTCATCCCGCTATAACCGCTAGCCGCGGCAGGCAATATATTGTTCATTTCGACATTTTCGCCTTATTGCGAAAAGTCATCTGTTCGCACTATTTCATTTTAGCACCGGAAATTTTGTTTCCATGAAACATTTTCCGGCTTCTTCACGCATCAAAATCGCAGTTATTCAGTCAACAATTATAGAATTGGAGTTACCCCATGAGCGAGACACCGCAGTCGAACGCTCTTGCTAGCACTAATAAGCTAGGCAGAACTTTTCGCGGGGCTGCAGATCAGGTTGCCGCAACCCAGGCCATGCTTAATCTGGTAGCCGACATGCAGCAGGGCAATTATTTAATGGCATTGCAATCCGGTGCCGCAGCGGCCTGGGCCATGACCGATCTAGTCGGCGGCCAGATCCAACAGAAAAAATTCTTTCAGACCGATAAGACGTATTTAAAGAGCGCAACACTTGTGCTCGAAATAACCAGTTATATATTGACCATAGTGGATCAGCTCAATGGCTCTCTGCCGCCCGATGAAGGCGACATATTTGACGACGGAGCTAAAAAATTCGACACTGCCGTCGCCACTCTTTCTCGGGTCAACCCCAATCATGAATGGCAGGGCGAAGCGTCCGGGGCTTACACCTCTCTACGGCGCCAGCTGATTGCACTGATCCAGGAGATGGCCGAGGTGGATCGGGAGATGAAATCCGTCTTAACCACCGAGGCCGAGCAGGTCGACACTGCCCATTCGTTCCATAGGGCAGTGATGTATTCCGTAATATTGACAACGCCCATCGCCTTAGCGCTTTACGCTAAACCCATCGTTGGGCCAGCAATGTCTAAAACATTCCAAAAAATGGTTGCCCGCCGCGCGCTCTCCCTGGCTTCTGACCGATTGATCAAAACCGCCGATGAATCGACAAAAAACGCGGCTACAGTAAAGAATCTTTCCGAGAGATACCAGAAAGTGCTCGGGTCCGCATCGAACTTGCCCAAGGCTCGGCTTGATTCGCATAGTGCACCAGAAGTATTGACTAGTCCGCTATCGGCTCATCACTCCATTACCGCAGAATTCGAACAACTTCTTAACGAAGTCCATAGTGATACCGAAACGCAGGCCACGCCACGCCCACCCACACAACTTGTCAACACCGGGCTACCGAGAGCGGTGCCGCCTCCCAACCAGCAATTAGCCAATGCCCAACCGGTAAAGCGCCATACTGCCCAATTCAGATCGCCGGGCAACCCCCAAGTCAGCCAGCTATCCGTATCAGAAAAGCAGCAACGAAAGACACCCGACGAAGCCGGCGATCACTATGCGCAGCGAGCACCCGTCGAATCCGAAATCTCCTATTGGCATGGCACCGAAACAGCGCAGGCCGGGTAACGGCAGATTCCCGCCTCTGGGGCCCTTAATACCTGATTAGCGAAGTACAAGGAGAACGGATTATGGCACCGCTAGAAGTCACCACCTCATTTCTCAAGAACAACCTGTCCGTAGCGTTGAAGACAGCAGCTGAATACTTGCAATCTGCCACCGACATCGTGCCGGGCACCTGGTCTTTATCCTGGGATAACTTAGTTAATACCGATGGCAGCGGTTTTCCGCATCACACGTGGCTCTGGGTCAGCCATGGTGTGGTCTGTCACCAAAGCAATGCCGCGATAGAAAAGGCCGAGGACGTCCGCTGCGCCGCTGGTAACGCCCTGGTCGCGGTTGCCACCTATCTCACCGAGACCGTACGGCGCGCCGCTGAGAGCTATGCCAACACTGATCTCAAAGTGGGCCGCAACCTGGACAACCTCGACGATTGAGCATCCAGCTGACAACCCCATACCGGCGCCCCAGCCGCTTACCCCTCGAAAAGCGGCCGGGCCGACTGGTAGCGGATCATGTCGATTTCATCACGCACGGGATAGCCGTTGCGTTCAGCCATAGATCGCAGTTGACTTAACGCAAATGTCCGTGCGCGACCGGCTTCGGGAATCACTACCCCTGCCCATAGCCCTTCCGATCCCGGCAACTCGCAAGCGTCGCGAGCGCATGCCCAACGCCGAAAACATGCCCGGCACATCGCCTTAGCCTGCTCATCAGGCGCGGACGTCCAACGGTCAGGGTCTTGGGTACATGCCAGCAAGAACTGGTACTCGGCTGTCATTTCACCTCACCTGAGCATCAAACGTAGCGATGTTGCATGAACAGGCTATAACAGGAACCAGTGTGGGATAAAGACCAAATCACAAAGATGTTGTTCTGAATATGCTGCTTTTTTCGCTACGGTTACTGCCCGGCGGTTGCGGTGTTTGACATGCGCCGGCTCCAGCTAAGTCGTAGCATCGAGTCCATGCGCCAGCTACCCAGGACGAACACTGAGCCAACCGGCCAGCGCGCCCTGTTGGTAGTGCACAACGGTGAGATTTTGCACGTCATCGAGCCCGGCCACGGGGTGGTGAGCATTGACCATGAGACCCCCTACAGCGAACAGATCGGCGATGCCCCCCTCACCCACACACCTTTGCAGGTGGAATCCGCCGACGGGCAATGGCGAGTCATCGACCACAGCACAAAAGGCATGTTCATCGACGGATTGCGACACAATACCGTGACGGTTACCGGAAAAACCGTCGTGCGGTTAGGCCACCCCACCACCGGCAAGGCACTGACCTTTGAGGTTGCCACACTATCCAGGCCCGAGAAACTGCAACAGGCCAACAATCCAGAGACTACTGCGACTAACGACGACACCAGTGAGCAGTACCCGGGCGTAGTTCGCGCGGGAGCAGCGGTAGCTGCACGCCGCCGCGAACTTGGCATCAGCCAACGCAGCCTCGCCGCCGATGGAATCATCAACGCCGGAGCTCTCATCGCTTTCGAAAAGGGCCGTAGCTGGCCACACGAGCGAACCCGGACCAAACTCGAACAGGTGCTGCGTTGGCCTCCAGGCACCATCGCGCGGATCCGCCGCGGACAGCATGCCGGCTGCAGCAAAGCGGCCGCCGAAGTTTTACCTGCCGATGATCCGACATCGTTGATCACCCAGGCCGTCACCGCAGCCGTCAATGGCTGTGGTCTGGCGGTCGCGGCATTGCCGCCGGCCCATGATTCTGGGTTCAACGAACGGGCGGCACCCATCCTGATCGATTTACGCAAGCTCGAATCGATCATCCTGCAAACAAGCCGCGCTAACCGGATAACTCCGGAATTAATCAAGATACTTGGCACAGTGCGCCGCATTTACGACGAGCTGATAACACGTGGAGCCAGAGCTCCGGGCGCCACCTTGGCGCAACGACTCTATGCAGCCCGGCGGCAAGCTAACTTAACCATTCTCGAGACCGCACAAGCCGCGGGTGTACCAGAAGAAACAATCGTTCGCGCAGAAGCCAATGAGGCATTATCCGCCAACGCCACCGACGCAATCGAATCGCTCCTCACCCAGATCATGTGAGTTCACCAAGCAGCTACCCGGCGCCGGCCCGCCGGGTAGTGCGAGCGCTTGGTTAGACGCTGCAACGGGGCGGATATATGCTTGGCCCATCAGCTACTTAGGCAGGCCTTACTAACTACGCCGCTGACATCACACCGAGGGAGTAGAGCATGCGCTGGCGGAGGCGGAACTCACCGAAGCAATCCGTTGCGGGCCAGTCCGGCCCAGCAACCCCGCTTGCCGAACTTGCCCCCGGTCAGCAAGCCACCATTTTAGGGGTGGCCCGCCACGCCACCGCCACGGTGGCAAACCGACTGCGGCAACTGGGTTTTCGATCGGCAGCAACGATCACCGTGATCCGTCGTGCACCGCTAGGTGATCCGACCATCTATCGGGTCCAAGACACCGAGCTATGCCTTCGCCGCACAGAAGCACAACTCATCGAAGTCGTCCCGCTGGCCATCCGATGACGTCCTGCCACAACACCGAAAACAAGACTGCGACCACAGCGCATACGCGGCGGATAGCACTAGTCGGTAGCCCGAACGCCGGCAAGACCTCGCTGTTCAATCATCTGACTGGGTTGCGCTCAAAAACGGGCAACTACCCCGGTGTCACGGTCGGCCGCTGCGTGGGGACCATCAAGGTCAACAGCGGCACTATTGCTCTCGAGGATCTGCCCGGAACCTACAGCTTGGAGCCGATCAGTCCCGACGAACAGGTAGTAACCGACCTGCTCAACGGGCAACTCGACGGCATTGACCGCCCGGATGCGCTCGTGGTAGTTGCCGACGCGACAACGCTTCGTCGCTCCATAGTGCTCGTGGCCCAGACTCTCCGGCTTGATCTGCCATGCCTGTTGGTATTGACCATGAGCGACGAATTAATCGCACGCGGCGGCCGGGTGGATGCCGATGCCCTGGCTACCGCGCTCGGCATTCCGGTAACCGTGGTTGTGGCGCACCGAGGTTCCGGCATCGCTGGGATGCGCACCCAACTGGAGAACTGCAGCCAGTGGCGGCGGCCACCGATTCTGCCACCGGCCACTCCAGAAGCTATCGACGCCTGGGGAGATTCCGTGCTCCATGCGGCTGATTACGTTGCGCCCCAAGCGGATCAGCGCACACGCCGGATTGATCAAGTGGTGCTGCACCCGCTGTGGGGCTCGGTTGTCTTTTTTGCAGTAATGTTCGCGTTTTTCCAGGTCGTCTTCACCGTTGCGGCGCCTTTGCAGGATTTGGTCGATCAAGGGCTCACCTGGCTCGGTAAACACGTCGCCGAACACACCAGCAATACCGTGCTGGCAGGTCTGCTTGGCGACGGAATCATTGGCGGGGTGGGCACGGTCCTCCAGTTCATCCCGCAGATTGTGTTGCTGTTCTTGCTTATTGCGCTGCTGGAGAACGTGGGCTATATGGCCCGCGCGGCGTTTTTGATGGACCGGATCATGGCCATCACCGGGCTAGATGGCCGCGCTTTTATTGCCATGCTGTCGTCATTCGCCTGTGCAATACCGGGCATCATGGCCACCCGAACATTGCCGTCATCGCGGGACCGGATCGCCACCATTCTCAGCACACCGCTGATGACCTGCTCGGCTCGGTTGCCCGTATTCACCTTGCTGGTCGGATTGTTGGTTGCACCACACACCCGATGGGGAGGCTTTAGCGCGCAAGGCGTCACCATGTTTTTGCTGTACATCACCGGTGGTACCGCCGCACTGGTTGCCGCGTGGGTCTTCAAGTCCACCATTCTGCGCAGCGATCTGCTGCCGTTCTCCATGGAGCTGCCTCCCTATCGGTTTCCTGCTCCGCAAGCTGTGCTGACCGCAATGTGGAACGCGGCCAAGATGTTTCTGCGTAAGGCCGGCACCATCATCCTGGTCACCTCCATGGCGCTGTGGGCGCTCCTCAACCTGCCGTCCCGGGCCGCCGAGACCGCGCAACTATCCGCCAGCGAAGCCACCGCTTACGTGATGGACCACAGCGTCGCCGCCGCCGCCGGCAAAGCAATTGAGCCGATATTTAGACCACTCGGCTTTGATTGGCATATCAACATCGCACTCCTGGGCTCCCTATCCGCACGTGAGGTTTTCGTGTCCACCTTGGGGCAGGTCGCTGCGGCAACAGACCTCGACGACCCCCACGAAGCATTAGCGAACATGACCGACGCAAACGGCCATCGGGTATTCACCGCACCAACAGTCATCGCATTACTGACATATTTCATCTTCGCGTTGCAATGTATGTCGACCGTTGCGGTGATGCGGCGGGAAACCAATTCGTGGCGGTGGCCCACGATCGCTTTCGGGTATATGTCCGTGCTTGCTTGGGTGATGGCGTTTGCTGCCCGCTGGATTGCGATAGGCCTCGGCGCGTGATTCCGCTTCATGCGGTAGCCGGTGCCAACCCGCAACAACTGCGTTGGGTGGTGGCGTCCGACCCACTGCCCCCGATAGGCACCGTCCGCCGGGCGCCAGGCCACCTCGGCGCACTACTGCACGACGGTGTCATCGAAGAACTCCTAGTCCGCGCCACTGATATGGCGCTGACCCTCAGCGCCGGCAACAGTTGGCGCCAGTATGGGGATCAGATTCGCGATGCACTGACCGACGCACTGCAGGACCCGGCTAGCTGGCAGGTCGAGGCTGAAGCCAACGACACCACCCGCCTGACTGAGATCACCACCGAACTGCTCGCCGGACCAATCGGCGACTTAGCCACATCACATGGCGGGTCAATTAAATTGGTGTCGGTA
>JAIENC010000297.1 GCA_019751635.1 Mycobacteriaceae bacterium | reverse complement strand
CCGGGGTTCCCATCGACTACTTCGCTGAGATCAATTTGGCCGGTTTCTACGATTTAGCCCAAAGCCTCGACGGCGTTGAAGTATGCCTGAAAGAGGCCGTCTACGACGAGTATTCCGGCGCCAACTTCCCCGCCGGCCGCCAAACCCTGAACGCCGAAGAGGCGTTGGCATTTGTCCGACAACGGCACGGCTTAGATAACGGCGATTTAGATCGCACGCACCGCCAGCAAGCATTCTTGGTATCAGTAATGCGACAACTGCAGGATGCCGGGACCTTTACCGACCTGGCGAAACTGCAGAAATTGATCGCTGTGGCCCGCAAAAATATTGTGCTGTCCGCGGGATGGGACGAACACCAATTCCAGCGCATCGGGGAACTCGCTGGCGGCAAAGTCGAATACCGAACACTGCCGGTGGTGCGCTATGACAACATCGACGGCCAAGACGTCAACATCATCAACCCAGCTGCTATCAAAGCTGAGGTAGCAGCCGCATTCGGCACCGGCCAACCCACCACAGTAGCTACACCAACTAGCCCCCCGGATCCATCGACGGTGATCGACGTGATCAACGCCAGCAGCACAACCGGGCTCGGGAGTCAGGTAGCGCGCATTCTGAAAAAAAGTGGCTACACTATCGGCGAACTGCGCAGCAGGGAATCCGGAGAACCCACCAGCACCAGCGTCGATTATGGCAGCGGCGGAGCCGCCGCTGCCAGTATTGTGGCGGGTCTAATTGGCGTTGATGCTGCCGATCAAGCCGATTCCAGCGTCGCAGCGGATCACATTCGCATCTTTATCGGTGACGACTACACGCCACAGGCGCAGTATCCGAGCAGCACCGAGACAACAAAAAGCAACTATTCTGCTGCCGACCAAGACGCCACAATCGAGACCGAACCCACCCCTGATCGGGGCAAACCCATCGATGGCGTCGGCATCCCTTGCGTGAATTAAGACGCCGGCACTCGAAGTGAGTGTCCCGGCCCAGGTAGTTGCGTCGACCGTGTAGGCTGCGTACGTCAATCCAGGGCAACATCGAATACAAGCTGCACAGTCGGCGAAGGCTCAGCCGCATCGGGCGCATCGGTGCGTTGCACTGAGAACGTGCTGCAGCACGACAGCGAGAAAGATATTTTCGCGTCGTGATAGCTATTTCCCGCACTCAGTTTTAAAGTGGGCGTGTTGCATCGACTACAGCGACTACAGCGCCTTATCGAGCAGGAGACCAATCAATGAAGATCGCCACGAAGATCACGACAGCAGCGGTAGCGGCAACCGCAATCGCTCTAGTCGGTATCACCGAGGCGCCAACTGCGTCGGCTTATCCTAATGTTGGCAAACTTGGCAGCGCGATAACAATGGTCGATTCGGTCGGCCAAGTCCAGCTCAGTTGGACCGTCAGCAACCTGCAACCCAGCACCGACGAGACGCCGGGTTACACCCCCGCGGGCAAACTCTGGGAAGCCACCGCGACCGTCAACGCCATCAGCGGCAGCGTCACTCCAGCTATTTCACAGTTCAACGCCGTCGCTCCGCGCCAAGACGCCTACCGAGTGCTGTGGTTTGTCGCTAGCCCCACCAACATCAGCGGGGCCACCATCCCACAAGGTGCGCAAGCGACCGGAAAAATCCATTTTGATGTCACCGGTGCAGCACCTACCACTGTGACGATGAATAACGGGATGGAAGACCTGCTCATTTGGGGGCCATAAAACCCTGCCAGGCTCCACCCCAGCAGGCACACCACTACAACACCTCGCCTAGAGTCATGCCATGGTAACGAAATCTGATCACGACGAAATCGACGATGTAGAACCCGTCGCCGATAGCACGGCGTGCCAAGCCAGACGTGTTGTTGCCGCATATGCAAACGACGCCGACGAATGTCGGATTTTTTTGTCCATGCTCGGTATTGGGCCCGCGAAATTCGAGACGTAAATGGTTCCCTGTGGGGATTCCGACTTCGTAGTAGTCGCCAATCGATTACCTATCGATATGGAGCGCCGCGCTGACGGCACCACCACCTGGAAACGCAGTCCCGGAGGATTAGTCACCGCGTTAGAGCCGTTGTTGCGCCGCCAACGCGGCGCCTGGGTGGGCTGGCCGGGCATGGTCGAAGATATCGATCAGCCTTATCACGAACCCCACGAACCGATTATCAAAGACGAGCTGCGGCTTCACCCAGTAGCGCTTAACGCCGAGGACGTTGCCGACTACTACGAAGGATTCTCTAACGCCACTTTGTGGCCGCTGTATCACGATGTCATCGTCAAACCGCTCTATGAGCGCGCATGGTGGGATCGCTATGTCGATGTCAACCGCCGGTTCGCGGAGGCCGCCGCGCGAGCCGCGGCTCACGGCGCGACGGTCTGGGTGCAGGACTATCAGCTCCAGTTGGTCCCTAAAATGCTGCGCACGCTGCGCCCCGACTTGACTATCGGCTTTTTCCTGCACATCCCTTTTCCACCGGTAGAGCTGTTCATGCAGCTGCCGTGGCGGGTCCAGCTGATCCAAGGTTTGCTCGGCGCCGATTTGGTGGGTTTTCAGCTGGTGGGCGGTGCGCAGAACTTCCTCATCCTGTCCCGACGCTTAGTCGGGACCGATGTTTCCCGCGGCGCGATCGGCGTGCGATCACGCTTCGGCAGGGTGCAGGTCGGTTCCCGCACCGTCCGGGTGGGCGCCTTCCCGATCTCCATCGACTCCGCCGAACTCGACCGCACAGCACGCGCACGAAACATCCGGCAACGGGCCCGCCAGATCCGGACCGAACTTGGCGATCCACACAAGATCATGCTGGGGGTTGACCGGCTCGATTACACCAAAGGCATTGATGTACGGCTAGAAGCCTTCGCGGAGTTACTCGCCGAAGGCCGCGTCAAACACGACAACACCGTGCTGATTCAGCTGGCGACACCAAGCCGGGAACGCGTCGACAGCTACCGCATCCTGCGCAGCAAGATCGAACGCGAAGTCGGCCACATTAACGGTGAATACAGCGAAGTCGGCCGACCAGTGGTGCATTACCTGCATCGCCCGGTTTCGCGCGACGAACTCATCGCGTTTTTTGTGGCCAGCGACGTCATGCTGGTTACCGCGCTGCGCGATGGAATGAATCTGGTCGCTAAAGAATATGTCGCTTGCCGCAGTGACCTAGGCGGAGCCTTAGTGCTGAGCGAATTCACCGGCGCCGCAGCAGAACTCCAGCATTCGTTTCTGGTGAATCCGCATGACCTGGAAGGGGTCAAAGATGCCATCGAGGCGGCGCTTAATCAGCCCGCTGAACAAGGGCGACGCTGGATGCGAGCGATGCGACGCCAGGTCCTTGCCCACGATGTAGATCGATGGGCGCGGTCTTTTCTGGACGCGCTAGCCGCGCCTTATACCAATGGGCAAAAAGGAACCGCCTCGCGATGATCACGCGCGCAGTGATCGCCATCGTGTGCACTGCTTTAGCCTTAGGCATAGCCGTGTGGTTGGCAGACCCCGCCCAGGCGTTAGGGCCACCGCCAGATGGCCGGTACACCTACACCCAGGCTGGAGCGCCTTCAGCCACCTGGACCCTGACAGCACTCTGCGACCAGGTCAACGGAAGCCGCTACTACGAGGACTACGCAAACCCACTTATTCAGGCGAATTTTTGTGTGGTCAATGTGGTCAGCGAGACAGCCAACCCCGGCGCCCAAGCCGACCGGGGGCAAAACTTTAGCGGCCGAGCACAGCTGGTGGGCCAGCACTGGGCCTTCGAGGTGGGCCAGCCAGACGGCACCCGGTGTCCGGACGGCAGCACCGCGTCATCGACGGAAACTTACTCCTTTGATGAGGAAACGCTGGCCGGCACGCACACGAGTCTGCATGGCGCGGTCTGCGGCATGCAGCCGAGCATGAGTAAGACATCATTCACCCTGACGCTCGCCGGGCCGCCGCCCAGCCCTATTCAGCGTTATCCGTTGCAATGCAACAACCTGGCTATGTGCTACTGAGAGGCCCAGGAATCGAGTACAGCCGGGTTGGGCATCTCGCAGATGTGACCGGCCGATGCCGCTATATCGGCGTGATGTAAGCGATCAGCCATTTGCTGCCGATCTTTGTGTAGTCCACCCGCAGCCGGCTGCCGTCGTAGAGCGGCTGGCGTGATTTATCGGTTACGGTGCGGTTCAGGTAGACCATCACCGAGGCCGAATCCCGGGTGGCAGCCATAACCCCAACACCGGTGACCGTAGCTTGGACCACCACCTCCCGCTTACGGGCCTCCGGAATGATCTGCTGGTTGGCACTGGCCTGGAATTCTTGTCGATACTGCGGGGTCAGCAGCGGATAGACATCGGCCAGGCTGCGCTCGACCGTCTGGTAGTCATAGCCGAAAACTTCGGGTATCTCCTGAGCCGCCAGCTTAGGCAGCACGGCCCGCGCGGACTGCTCGGCCCGGGTCTGCACTCGATCCCAGTAGAACCAGCCGCCAGCCGCCGCCAAACCGATAAAAGCCCCGATCAGCAGGCCACTGAATGCGACAGTGGTAGCGCGAACCAACCACCGCCACCGCGCCAGCCGCACCACTAATTACCCCCGTCCGGATATTTCAGGTCGTAGCCAGTCATCCGCCCGGCCTCGTCTTCATGCACGATGACCCGCAGTCGATAAGGCATAGACGGTTTATGAACACCGTCGATATCGGCCACCGTGACCCGCACTGACACCAGAACTGAGGCGTTGTCGGTCACGGTGTCAACCGCTTCTAATGCAGCCCCGTTGATCACCACTTCCGATGTCGCCTGGGTGGACCGAAACAGCCCTTTGAGGTTTTCGACGTTGTTGTTGGCGCTGAGCATGCCCCGCAATGGCCCGCTTGTGCCGTCGACGAACCGGTTGACGCTCTGGTCAATGGTGTCTGGTGTGTAGCTGAACATGTTGACCACCATCTGCTTAGCGGCGTCAACGAAACGCTGGTCACGAGCCTGTTCGGCGTCCGCATGTCGTTGCTGGCTGACCAGCACCGCAACTGCGACGGCCAATCCCGCGATCGCCGGTAGCCCCACCGCTAGGCTCACCGCACCAACCAGGCGGCGATGGGCCGGCCGGCGCAGCGGCGGGCCGACCAGCCCGACTGCCGGGACCGGCCGTTTCGGCTCGACCACCGCGGCGCCGGAAAAGGTGCCCGCTGGTCCGCTTGACGCACCCGTGGCCGGGCCCGCCGGCCGAGAAGCCCGCCGACGCATGCCTGCAGGTTCCACTACAGCGACCTCGGATCACGCATCAGATCCACCCAATTTTCTGCGCTGGAGGCGCCGTGAGTTCCGGCCGCAAAAATACCCGTGCCACCCGCCGGGTCAACAAAAGCTCCGGTCTGAGGGTCATAAGTGGTGTAACTGGTGGCACTGGCTTCTGGTTGCGGTCCAGCTTGCGGCCCAGGAGCCGGACCGGTGCCGTCCGGTGGAGCTGGCGGTGCAATAGCGGCCGGGTACGGCAACAAGGGCGGATCCGGCGGATACCCCGGCGGTATCCACGACGTGAACGGGGGCGGCGGTCCATTGTCATTAGGCGGCGGCGGAACTTGCATGGGCTGGTGCAGGACCGGCCCAGGACCTGGCAACACACCGGGCGGGGGCGGCCCGGCTATCGGAATGCCCGGATCTGGGTCTGCATCCGGCGCAATAAAGGGGAATTTATTGGGTGGCAAACTATTGCGACCATCGGTGAGTGGCGTGCCGTAAGGGACAGGTGGTCCCCGCCACGGGTTGGTGCCAATCGGCACATAGCCGCGCGGATCACGGCACAGCGCTACGGTGGGCGCCCGCTTGCCGGGGAATTCTTGACACGGATAGTTGCGGGCGCCGCGGACCGTGCTTGGATCGTTATGCGCGGTCTTGCAATACAAGTCGGTGGGGAGCTCCCGCACCGATTCATCGGCGGGTGACCGAACCAGCGGCGAAGGCAAAAATCCGGTGAGACAGGGTGGCGAATCGCCGATCTGGACCTTGAAGTCGAGCTTGGCACCTTCGTCTTGTGGCACACCTCCTGCTGCGGTGGTGATTGCAGCGAACAGCGCCGGTAGCACCACCAGCAAACTCTCGATGGTTTTGTGGTAAATGACGCCTACCCGCCCAAGATTGGCCATGCTGGCCGCAAGCGCCGGAAAAGACGGGCGAATCCCAGAAAACGCGGAGTCAACTTGATCGGCCGCGGCCGGAACGTTATCCAGTAGTCGCCGAAGCTGCGGATCAGCGTGACGCACCTCCGAGGTGAACCGCGCCAGCCCGTCAGAGAGCGACGTGATGTCATCGCCGGCCCGAATCTGGGCGTCCAGAAACGGCCCTAACTGGTCGACGAGCTGTGACACCTGCGGGTAGTCGGCGTTAGCTTCATCGACCAGCAGCCGAGCGGATTCCAGCAGACGAGCCAGTTCAGGGCCGGAGCCATTGGTGGCCACGAACGTCGCATGCAGCAGTTCTTTGAGCCGGCTGTTCGCGAGACTGCGGGTCAAGGTGTCGGCCTGACCAAGCAAAGTAGCCACGTCTTGGGGGATAGCAGTATTTTTGCGCGCAATCCGAGCACCGTTGCCCAACGTCGATGCCGCCGGCTGCGCTGGTGGCACTAAGTCAATGTATTGCTCGCCGATGGCTGACACGCTCTTCACGCTGGCGGTGACGTTCGAAGGAATAGGGGTGCCACTGTTGAGGCGCATGGTGGCGGTGACGCCGTTGGAGTTGAGCTGCACCGACTGCACCCGACCAACCGCGACCCCGCGGTAGGTGACGTTGGCATTGGTGTAGATACCGCCACCGGCGATGAAGTCCGCGCTCACGTGGTAGGTACCGATACCCAGTGTGGCCGGTATCCGCAGATAGAAGATCACCATCACGGTGAGGGTGACGGCGGTGACTACCGCGAAGATGATCAGCTGGATCTTGGTCAATCGATCAATCATGGCTGCACGTCTCTAGTGTTGGCCCGAGGCTGCGCCGGGCGGGATCGTGAACGGGTCCGCCGCCTGACCAGACAGATTGGCCAATTCACCGGTCAGAAAATCAGGAGGATTGAGGATCTCACCGAGATGAGCCATATTCGGGTCTAACAACGATGTGGTGAAGAAGGTCTCCCCGATCCGGCGCAACGTCAGATCAAACGTGGTGAACACATTGAGATAGTCGCCACGGACCGCCTGCTTAATACCGAAGTTGGGGAACGGAAACGTCAGCAACAACTGAAGCGACGTGACAAAGTCTTTCCGGTTGTCGTTGACCGCTTTCACCAACGAGTACACGCCCTTGAGATCCTCCGCAAAATCCACCTTAGTTTTGTTCAAGATGCGCGCCGCCACCGTCGAAACTTTCTGCAGCGCAGCAAACGCCTCGATAATGTGGTCGCGGTTTTTGTTAAGCACCACAAGCGCGTCGGGCAAGGTGTCCAGCGCACGCCCCAAATTGTCTTTGTCGCCAGCGAGCACCGCCGCGAATCGGTTCAGTCCATCGACCGCCTGGATAATGTCGTTGACCTGCCGGTTGAGCCCCACAGTCAACTCCGCCAACGTGGGGATCAGATTGGCGAACTGGGTTTGTCGCCCGGACACAGCCCGGTAAACCTCATCGGTGATGTCCTGCAGAGCACCGACATTGCCCTTGTTGACCACCAAACCCAGCGCAGAAAACGCCCCTTCGGTGGTAGTGAAACGCTCGATACCGGATTCCTTAATGATCGACCCTTCATGCAGCGTGGCACTCGCCGGCTGATTGCGCGGACGAATCAGATCGACATGCATGGAACCCAACAACGATGTCTGGGCGGCCTGGGCGGTGGAGTTAGCGGGCAACACCACGTTTTTATCCACCGCCAGCTTCACCGCAGCATAAAAGGTGCCATCCGGGCGTTCCACCGCATCGATACCCGCCACACTGCCGACGGTGACATTGTCCAACATGACCGGCGAGTTCTGCGGCAAGGTAGCCACCTCATGCAACTCCGCGGTCACGGTATAGGCGCCACTGCCGTGCCCAGCCGTCCCGGGCATAGGTAAGGAATTGAGCCCGGTGAATTGGCAGCCGGCTACCAGCACACTGCCGGTCGCCAGCACAGCGGCCCGCCGCCAGATTCGGCTCATTGGCCACCCCCCGGCCCTGGCGCGGGCGGGACCAACAGGTTCTGTAGATCTGTCGAATTCTGCACCGGCCGGGTATCCGAGGCAGGTAGCCAAGTCAGCTCCGGAACCGGTGTCTCCGATTTAGCTTGGGTAGCCGGCGTGTCGTAGATGATCTGGCCTTTGTAGGCGGTGATGGTATTGATCGGGTGGAACATGATCGGCGGGTAGTTCACGGTGAGCCGACGCAGCACCGGCCCGAGGCGTTCGCGACAAAGCTCGGCGCGTTTGTAGTAATCCGGCGCATTGTGGCCAGCGGTGTACTTAGTCAATCCGGCCGAGTTGAGTTCCATCCGTGCCGGCCGGGAACCAAT
>JAIENC010000232.1 GCA_019751635.1 Mycobacteriaceae bacterium | reverse complement strand
TGTCGGCCAGCGGCCAGGCGTCAGTACTTGCCGGCGGTGCACTTAGCCGCCAACTTCAGGCTTTTCCCGGCGCTCAGGCCCGTGTCGGCGAGCAAAACCAAGCCCAGTTCGGCCGTTACCGTCTTACGGACTCGGGTAAAGGTTTCTTCGGGCCAGATGCCCAGGTGGCTTCTTCAGGCCAGGACCTCAAGATCACCGCTCCGAGTATGACGCCGGGGTTGCAAGCGGAACTTCAAGCCTCAAATCTGCCGTACATTCAGAACTCCGACGGCTCAATAACGGTCACGGTGCCGCTCAACGCCCCTTTCGTGGAAAAATACGACAAGGGCGGGCCGACACCGACCGGTCGTGGTCCTGGGCCCACGGGTGGCTACCTGGCCGAAGTCCACCCTGACGAATATGTGATTTCAGGGCGTGGCCGGGCTCGCGTGCCGGATTCGTTTCTGCATGCCCTCAACGCCGGTGTGGTGGACCCGGCGACACTGCCTAAGTTCGACAAGGGCGGACCCGTCGACGACCCGTGGGGTGCGCCCGATCCTCAGCCTGGCCCCGGTTTCATGGCGCCATCTATGCCGTTAGAACCTGCCCCGATAGCCCCCAATCCAACCGGCAGCGGTATCTCGTCAATTCTGGGTGCGGTTTCCTCGGGGCTGCAGAACCCTATCGGCAACGCAATTAGCCTCGGCGGCAACCTCATCAACCGCGGTATAGGCGGATCTTTGGGGTCTGCAATCCCCGGCCTTGGCGGCAGCGCAGGCGGTGGTCAATCGATCCCCGGCTTGTGGGGGCTTTTTCAGGCCGCCGGAAATCCACAAGCCCTCTCGGCGTGGGGCTCACAGACCGCTAACTGGTTAGCGAACTGGGGTACCCAGACAGCAATGAGCGGCGCCCAGATCCTTGGCCAAGGCGCACTCAGTGGCCTTGGGCTGGAAAATTCGATTTTGTCACCGTCCAACGTCTATAACCAGGCGATCCAGCGGTCTGCAGGGTTCTACCTTGGCCAGCAAGGGCCACTAGCTGCCGCGATGGGAGCAGGCGGCGGCGAGGCGAGTGGGGTTGCAGGTTTAGGCATCCAAGCGATACCGCTGGGGGATGGGTCGACCATCCAGATCCCCACTTTCGGCACCTCTGAAGGGGTGAGTGCATCTGATCTGCAATCGGTCCTCGGCGGCGGCGGAACGCTGAGCCCGGCGGCGCTACGGGCCATCCAGTATGCGCAAGCCCACGCGGTCGGCCAACCGTACGTGTACGGCGGTGTAGGCCCTACCGGCTATGACTGTTCCGGGATCGGTTCTGCTATCTACGCCGCCGCCCTAGGGCTACCCGAAGGCACCCGCTACTTCACCACCGAATCCAACTTCGCTGCACTGGGATTCCAACCCGGTTACATGCCTGGCGATCTCAACATCGGCCTGATGCTCGGCGGAGGCGGCCCCAACAGCCACATGACGTTGACGCTGCCTAACGGGGTCAACGTCGAATCCGGCGGTGCCAGCGATAGCACCCAATATGGTGGTTCAGCTGCCGGAGCGCAAAGTTTGCCTGTGCGTTGGCATCTGCCCTTGCCGGGCAATCGGGCGCAAGGATCAGTACCTGGCCTTTATGACCAGGGTGGCTGGCTGCCCCCTGGGCTGAGTTTGACAGCTAACCACACCGGCAAGCCTGAAGGCATTCTGACTAATCAACAGACACAGGCGGTGCAGGCAATCGCGACGGCGGCAACACGCTATCCAAGCTATGCCGATGGCGGCCCCATTTTGCCTGCTGCGCTGATGAACCAACAGGCTGCTGCAACAGCTGTGAATCCTCTTCCCCCGCCACCGGCACCTGTTCCTGATGTAACGGCCGGCCACCTCAATAGTCCACCGCAGCCAGCCCAGCCTCAACAGCCGAGCTTGCCACCGCAAAACATTCCCCCGGCACCAGCGCCACCGACCCCAACCGCGCCTATCCCACCAGAGAACCCGCAGCTCTACATTCCGCCGGACGTCGCGCCAGCACCGTCCAGCTTGGATCACAACCTGCCGGCGCTTTCCACCGCGATCAAGTCCGGGGCTTCCACAATAGGCAACCTTGCCGCGATGGCGATCAACGCCGCTGCGGCTGCTGCCACGATGGGGGCCGGTGCGGGCACCGCCGGTATTGGGGCCGCCGGTGGGGGGCTAGCAGGCGCAGGAGCGGGCAGCCTGGGGTCGTTTGTATCCGGCTTGATTCAAGAAGGCGGCAAGATCGTCAACGACGCCGCCAACATCGGATCAAGTTTCCTGGTCGGCAGCCTGCCCGGAAGCACCGGAACGCAAGACCTGGCCTACGGTCGCACCTTGCGGGCGCAGCAAAACACACCCAACACCGCGCCTATGCGGGTACAAAACAACCAATTCAACGGGATGGATGTTAATCGGGTCTTTCAGGAACTCGATATTCGTGATGCCCAGGCTCACCAGGCTGCTTTAGCGGGGGCTGGGCGTAGATGATTCGCCGCCAAGGGGACATCATCGATGTGACTGGTGTTAACGGTGATTGGTGCCGTATCAGTCCGCCGGGTTTTTCGTGGGGGCCGCAACTTGCGCCTGGGTCAACCGGTCTTTATGACATGCCGATCCAAACAAATTGGGGTAGCTACGGTTTCGGGCAGTTCTTTCAGTCATGGAAACCTAAGCGCCGGGATGTGGTGTGGACCGTCGACATCGTCAACCCTGAAACCGGGACATTGCTCGATCAAGATGCCGACCTGTGGCATGTCAATTATTCCCGCTGGAAAGCGATGTTCTCCCCAGCGGCTGAAGCCACCGTCACCTATACCTCGGTTGACGGTGACCGCACCCTTGGTTTAAGGACATTGCAATCCCCAAAACCCTTTTCCGCAAATCATTTTGAAGGCGTTGATCCGCATATCTTCGGGTTCGGTTCGGTGGTGCAAACAATGGCCGCTGAGCTGCCGGTCTACGTGGGCACGCCAGAGACCTTCGTGTGGGAAGTGAATCATCCAGGCACCTTCTGGTTTACATTGCCGTTCTACAACCCAGCTTCGGTAGACATTTGGCCTGAATGGCATCTCACCGGCGGGGCGGTCTACCAACTGCCGGATTACTCGTTTGGCAATGAGGCCTACGGTCGCGGCAAAGCCGACAAAGGCAAAACGGTCCGGCTCGCGGGCTTACTCAACGATGAAGACCTTGACATCCAAACGCGCCCCGACCTAGAAACCTTCGTCACCAGCTTGGAAACACAGTTCGCTGGGCGAATGGCGGGCCGCGACTTCGAGTACCCGATCCCCCCGGGGCAAGGCAGCTCCGGAAAGGGATGTGTGGTCCAAGCTAACGTCACCCACAGCGGTGGAGCGCGTGTCGAACTTGTGCTACCGCGATGGTACGACGAGCCATTCTCCACCCCGAGGCTAGTGTGACCACCGCGCTTGCTGCCCGGCTGTCGAACTCGATGTCGACCACCACAGAGATCCGCCGGCAACGCAAAGCATTGCAGCGAGCCCAGACCGTCATCAGTATCTATAAAAACAACCCAGACGGCTCAGCTGGTTTGCTTCCAGTCGGCCGCATTAGCCAATACGAAACCACCAAACGTCAATTCCCTGACAGAGCAAACGTTTCCAGCGCCGGCATGTTCGAGATTAGGGCCACCCATTGGGTCGCGAAGTTCATCGCATCGGTCCCCAACAACCCTAACGAATGCAAAAACATTGTTATCCGGGTGGACAAGTTCGGCGGCAAATGGCGCTGGACCGGGTTAATGCATCACTGGCAGGTCTACACCCGCGAAGGGGTGGACTATCTGCTGGCTTCGTTTAACGACGACAAGCAAACCATCCAATTCATGCTGGGCCGCCCCAACCCACTGCTGCCAGTCAATATCTTCCAGTTTCCTCGCGACTGGCCACAATTCGGTCCAAGCGTGTGGAGCCTCAGCGTCTTTCTATGGCTCAATCTCATCGCTGAACAGGCCGATGAGTTCGTCGCGAACTTGCTTCAAGGACTCATCACACTGGTTGCTGATCCATTTGACATCGGCCAGTGGGCGAACAACCAGATCGCGATGCTCAACCCGGCGAACTGGCAAATGCACATCGTATGTCCGTCGATCATCAATGACTCTTCGCTATGGACATTCATCGCTTCCCGGATGAATACCTGCGATTCGGTGATCGCCGCTGCTCTCGACGATGCACAGCTGGCGCTAACCTACCGGCGCGTGTTTACCGCCGAGGGCGAATATGGCGTCGACATGTTCGGCAACCTGGTAGCCAACGGCGCCCTGATGATCGAGATAGTGGACCGTTCTCAATTCAGCTTGCCGGTCGGCTCCTACTTCTCCGGTACTTCGTCAGCCGGGCTGGTGCGCTCAGTACTGCAATGGTCGGACGGTTTCATCGAAGACACGCTCAGCATGATCACCGACGACGAATCCCTGTATGCCGACGAATATTGGCAATCCGGGTTTTTAGGCACATTCGCCGCCACTCCCGGTGTGTGCATTAGGGATTCGTGGTGGAATGACCTGCAATCGGTGGTCACCTACAGCCCGCCCACCGCTGCGGGCGTCATCGTCGGTGGCGACAACCCGACCGCCGATGCGATAGCCAAGCTAATCATCTCATCAGTCGGCAACCTCGTTGGATATTTTCTCCTCGGCGGCTTCGACAGTCTCGGGGACATAGCTTCAGATGTGATCATGCCGTTCCTGGTGGGCACCATCGCGGCGTGGGATGAGTGGATCAACATCGGCAGGCGCACCAATCTAGGTTGGGTGCATCTATTCAAGGTGTACCAGCAGGGCGCAGAAAACAATGCCTGGAGTTTCGCGGCGCTAGCTGCGTTGCGGGGCGGCATGAACGCCACCAGCGCGCAAACCTGCCACACCATGGTCATCGACGAATCGACGTGGCCAATTCCTGGCGTGCATTGCCAGATCAAGGATCGCATCGCCTCATCATCAGGTGCCCTGCAACGCATGGGAATCGACATGCTGTTCGTTGGGCAGATCGAAGAAATGAACGAATCCGCTGAAGATGATGGCGTATCGAAATTTCTGATGAAGATCGGCAAAAACGAGGCCGCGAAAACTACTGGTGAGCGCACCGCCCAGCAATTGAAATTCGTCCTTAACAAGTTATCCGATCTTGGTGTCCACCTCATCAGCTGACATGGGAAGCGAGATTTTCATGCCTGTCACTCCAAAGGCCTGCGCCGGCAATGTATAGCCCTCGTATAGCGCCGCTGGTGCTTTCCCGGGGCAGTACCTGGAATCCCATTCCATGGGAGCCGCCCTACCTGTTGGCCGATCACGGCACCCTATGGCCGACGGGCGCTACAGCGCAAGCGGTTTTCTACGACTCGTCGGGTGGTGTGTTGGCCACGGTGAACGGCACCGTTGCACCAGATAAAATCACCTTTACCGCATCACCAGCAATGATGGACACGATTCCTGCTGGCGCGAACTACGAAATTTTTCTGACAGTTTCAGGCGCGCCGTATCAGATTCGCTACGGCAAAGTGATCCGCAAAGAGGCGTGGTTCACCCAACCGCCGCCAGATATCGCAGCAACAGCCTTAACTTTCCAGGACACTTGGCCTACCACAGGTTTGCGTTCGTCATGGATACCGATCCTCGGATCTACGGTTGTGCACAATAATTCTGGTGCTTCGCTGCCCAATGGTGTGGGTTCTCCCTACATTCTGGTAGGGCAATCGGCTAATGCGATCCGCTGGTTTGAGCCGCTGGCCACCAGCAGCCCCAAAGTCAAAATCAGCATGCTCGATCAACACAGTTTCTTGCCGCTGGGCTTTGCTCACTGCACCGTTTTGTTGTGTGCGGACGCGTCGTTAACCAGCTTTCTGGGTGTTGATTTCTTCCTCAACGCTAACGCTTTAAGTCAACATCAGGGACAAATCCGATTCTGCACAGCAAACGGGGCGCCGAACGCACTAGTTTTTCAGGGAAATGCGATCACCCACCTAGTTCAAGACGGCAACGACTACACGATCTCTTACGATGATGCGACAGCCACGTTGTCGGTGTATCAGGGCGCGAATTTGACGCCTCTGGGTTCCTGGCAGGACTACTCGCGTGACGTGCCGCAAGGCCCCGGATACACCTATCTCGGATTGGCCTGGCAGACAAGTCAGTTGACCAACGGGCTACAGGTCACCACATGGCAAGCAATGGACTCGCTGTGATGCCTGACATCGATCACTTAGATCAGTGCCAGATGCTGGCCAAGTCGTTGTGGTTTTTACCGGCACCGGTACGTGGTGAAATCGCCAGCGGACTCTACAGCTTAGGCGTGCGGGTACACCCGGAGCTGGCAACTAAAGAAGTGCAATTGCAGGGGCCCGCGGGTTTGGGGGAGCACCGTCTTCCGCGATTGGTGAACATCACCACTACCCGCTTACGCCAAGACGGTATGGCAATCATCCGTCAATTCGATCCCGAATTGGCCGCCAAAATCGATGCAGCTGAAACCGAACGTCAAAAGCAAGAACTGTTAGCTGAAATACGCGACCGATACCCAGAAGCTATCGCTCAAGCTCAAGCCCAGCTGAGCAAGGTCGCTATGGAAGACCTTCCGTGACGCTGCCTAATGGGCCTGATGGTCTGACTCCAGGAATCCAGTTTGGCGTTACCGGCAATGACGGTTCGATCACCGGCCTAGTAGGGCGCACCAGGGAAGCGGTTACCGAAGCGCTCAAACAGGATCTGGTTTTGCAAAACCCGGCATGGAACGCGGCTGCTAACGCGGTATGGGCCGGAATACGCCGAGGCGCACCAGGTAGTCCAGTGTCATTGGTGCATGGTTTAGCTGAAGCGTTTGTTCAACGCCTTTACGGCGTCGGTAGAGAATTCCCTTCGCTAGACATTGCGCTGGAATCGGCTGCCCGCGTTCTAACCAACGGCATGCATCTGGGCAATATCCCACTGTCGGCGGTGGTGGCGCACCCCACTGAGGCGTTGCACAATCCCGGTTTTGACCATGCGGGTGCAATCTCGCTCAGTCCACCATGGGAATGGGACGCTACCGTCGGATACGACAGTCTAGGGTCGGCGAAAGTTATCGCTGATGGTAGGCCGAAAACCCTGATATCCAACACGGTTGCGGCCAACCCCGGCCAGCAGTGGCCGATGAAAATCCATGTTAAATACACCGGGCTTGCCGCAGCGCCAAATAGCAAAGCAATCCGGTTGTCGGTGTGTTTGTTTGATGCCAACCGAAACTGGCTTAGCACCCAGCTTGTTGCCGCGATCCCCTCACCTTCTGGCAACTCGACAGGTTGGGCCGAACTTGCTGGAACCTACACGGTTCCCCAAGGTGTAGCACTGATCGCGACCCAACTTGATGTGACCTCGGGTGCCACAGCGGGAACGGTGTGGTTCACCGCGGGCAGTCTCAAACAGCAAGGCAATCCCTCCTGGCTACAAGACATTGTCGATACCGCGCAAGCCACCCGGGACACCATCGTTAATCGGCTCCGTGGGGGAATCGCGGCCATAGGGACTACCGTGGCCGAGCTCGATGATGCCTTGGCTGCCATTCCTGCACCTAACGTGCAGGGCCTTGTTGCGCTGATCGATGATCACCATGCTCTGCGGGATGGGATCGTCAACGCGCTCGGTATCTCCGGTACCGGTTTCACCCCGAACGCCGTCCGCAACAACCTGCAAGAGTTCCTGCAACGCCTGCCGGCGTCAAACATTATCGGCGAACTTAACTCGGCCTTGGCCAGTATCGCGATCAATGGGGTCACAGGTCTTACCGGGTTTTTAACCAATTTATCGGCCGTCGGTCTTTACGACGCTTCGGCGGGATTCGTCAACCAGGCCACTTCGATTCTGAAGAACCTCAATGCTTCTGGGCTGTTCGATGCAAGCCAATTGACCAACATCGCTAACATCCCGGCGATCGCGATTGGCTCGGTTACCAACCTAGCCAACACGGTACAGAGACTCAGCAGTTCAACAGGGCTGTATGACGCCTCGGCAGGGTTCATCAACCAAGCTAATTCACTGCTAAAAAAGCTGGATAGCGCCACAGGCCTGTATGACGCGTCGGCCGGTTTCACTAACCAAGCTACTTCGATCCTGAAGTATCTCAACGTTTCTGGGTTGTTCGATGCCGCGCAACTAACCAACATCGCCAACATCCCCGCGATTGCCCTATCTAAGGTAACTGGTCTAACCGGATACCTCACCAACCTAAGCGGAACCGGTCTCTACGACGCTTCGGCAGGATTCGTCAACCAGGCCACTTCGATCCTGAAGTATCTCAATGCTTCTGGGCTGTTCGATGCAAGCCAATTGACCAACATCGCCAACATCCCCGCGATTGCCCTATCTAAGGTAACTGGTCTAACCGGATACCTCACCAACCTAAGCGG
>JAIENC010000120.1 GCA_019751635.1 Mycobacteriaceae bacterium | reverse complement strand
AGCCTGAGACGTCGGCCTCAATCTGTAGCGCGATCGGGCACATGGGCAACACCCGGCCATGAATACCCAGCATCCGACCGAGTTCGTCAAGCGCGGCAACTGGATCAGCAAGTAGCTCGTTGAGGCCGGCTAGCATCAGGTTGCCGATCGGGTGTCCGGCTAACGCACCGCTGCCGCCGAATCGATGCTGCAAAATGGTTGCCCAAAGTCGGCCATGGGGGCTGTCGGATGCCAAGGCGATCAATGCCATACGCAAGTCGCCAGGCGGCACCACCTCGAGTTCACCGCGGAGTCGACCAGAGGAACCGCCGTCGTCGGCGACTGTCACCACGGCGGTAACGTGCGGAGTCAACCGCCGGGCAGCCGACAACGTTGCGAATAACCCGTGTCCGCCACCCAGGGCGACAATGGATTGGCTCATTCGCGGCCCAAGTCTCGATGCAACACCCGCACCGACAAATGCGCTGCAGATTCCGCAGAAGCCAGCCGCCGCGCCAGCGCTTCGGCAATAGCAACGCTGCGATGCTTGCCGCCGGTGCATCCGATGGCAACCGTCATATAGTGCTTCCCTTCCCTGCGATAGCCGCCGATAACCAGGGACAGCAACCGGTGGTAGGCGTCGAGGAATTCGGTAGCGCCACTTTGGCTGAGCACATAGTCACATACCGCCGGATGCTGACCGGTCAGTGGGCGCAACTCATCAACCCAGTGCGGATTAGGCAGGAAACGCACGTCCATGACCATGTCGGCGTCCATCGGGAGACCATACTTAAAACCGAAGGATTCAACAGTGACACTCACATTGCGATGCGCGCTGATCTCATTGCCGAATGCGCGCTCAATATTTTCCCGCAACTCACGCACGGACAGCGTTGAGGTGTCGATGATCAGATCAGCGGTAGCCCGAACTGGGGCCAGCATTTTGCGTTCCGCCGTAATGCCTTCGGCTAAGGTCTGCTTGCCCTGTAAGGGGTGACTCCGACGATTTTGTTCGTAGCGGCGCACCAGCATCTCATCCGATGCCTCCAGGAACAGCACGCACGGTGTGATGTTGCGCAGAGCTAACTCATTGCGCACCGCGTTCAGGTCACCGGTGAAACCGCGCGAGCGCGCGTCCATCACTACCGCTAATTGGGTGATCCGGGATCCAGCCGCCAAACCGAAATCGACCATGCGACTGATCAGCTGCGGGGGTACGTTATCGGCTACATACCAGCCAAGATCCTCAAGGACTTTGGCCGCGGTACCCCGCCCAGCACCAGACAACCCGGTCACTAAGACCACGTCGATACCGGATTCGGTTGTGCTGTCCGGCTTTTCCCATTCGTTTTCCATATCGTGACCGGTCATGGTGATACCTGTTCGTCAACACGGTCAGCAACCGATTGAGCAATATCCGACGGCGATGCCAATGCCGCCAACACCGCCATGGCGGTAGCCACACCGATACCCGGAACTGCCGTAATCTCTTCGACGGTGGCCTGTTTGAGCCGCGCCAGTGAACCGAAATGACGCACCAACGCCTTCCGTCGATGTTCGCCTAGCCCGGGCACACTATCGAGCGCTGAGGCTGTCATGCGTTTGGATCGCTTGCTGCGGTGATAGGAGCTAGCGAACCGGTGCGCTTCGTCACGCACTCGTTGTAGCAAATAGAGCCCCTCGCTGTTGCGCGGCAGTATGACCGGGTCTGGTTCGCTAGGCACCCACACCTCTTCTAATCGCTTAGCCAAACCGATCACAGCGACGTCGACGATGCCGAGCTCAGCAAGAACAGCGCTGGCCGCGTTGACCTGTGCAGCACCGCCGTCAACCACATATAGGTTAGGCGGATAGGCAAACTTGCGTGATTTGGCTTCGGGCGCAAGCTCTGTGTTGGCCTCAGACAAGTGCCGCAGAAAACGACGGCGAGTCACCTCCCCAATTGAGGCAACGTCATCGGAGCGGCCTTGCCCGGCGGCCTCACGAATGGCGAAATGCCGATAATCTGATTTGCGCGGCAGACCGTCCTCGAACACCACTAGCGAGCCCACCACATCGGTGCCCTGCACGTGGCTGATGTCGACGCACTCAATGCGGAGCGGAGCCTCAGCCAGCCCCAAGGCATCTTGAATGTTCTGCAGCGCTGCCGATCTAGCGGTGAAATCCCCGGCCCGCTTCAATTTATGTTGCTGCAGAGCCTCTTTGGCGTTGCGTTGCACAGTCTCGGCCAGCACCCGTTTGTCGCCGCGACGAGGCACTCGCAGCGCTACCCGCGATCCGCGCAAAGCAGACAGCCAGCTCGTGAGTTCATCGGCATTGGCCGGCAGACACGGCACCAGCACCTCGCGTGGCACCGGGTTAGCCGACTCGTCTGTTGCTGGCGTTAACGCACTGCCGAGTTCGGCTTGTTCTCCGTAGAACTGGGTGAGAAATTGTTCGACAAGTCGCGCTGGACCACAATCTCCAGGGTCATCAGATTTTTCGATAATCCAGCCACGCTGGCCACGCACCCGGCCGCCGCGGACATGGAACACTTGCACCGCAGCTTCCAGGTCATCATCGGCGAACGCGACCACGTCAGCGTCGGTGCCATCGCCAAACACCACGGCCTGTTTCTCCAGCGCGCGCTTGAGCGCGCAGAGATCGTCGCGGAGCCGGGCGGCACGTTCGAAATCGAGATCTTCTGCAGCGGAATTCATCTGCTGCTCCAAGCTACGAGCAAAACGGTCGGTTTTGCCGGACAAGAAATCGCAGAAATCCACCACGATCTGCCGATGCTGCTCGGCACTCACCCGGCCAACGCACGGTGCCGAACACTTATCGATGTAGCCAAGCAGACACGGACGGTCAATCTGGCTGTGCCGCTTGAAAACTCCAGATGAACAACTTCGCACCGGAAACACTCTGGTCAGCAAGTCCAGGGTTTCACGAATGGCCCAGGCATGTGCGTACGGGCCGAAGTAGCGCACTCCCTTGCGGCGTGGGCCGCGATACACCATCAGTCGAGGAAACTCTTCGGTCAGGGTGACCGCTAGCACGGGATAGGATTTGTCATCGCGGTAGCGGACGTTGAACCGCGGATCGCATTCCTTAATCCAGTTGTATTCCAGCTGTAGCGCCTCAACCTCGGTATTGACCACTGTCCATTCGACTTTGGCGGCGGTGGTCACCATCTGCCGGGTCCTGGGGTGCAGGCCAGCAACATCAGCAAAATACGACGTCAGCCGGCTGCGTAGGCTTTTTGCTTTGCCGACATAGATGACTCGTCCCTGCGAATCCCGGAATCTGTACACGCCCGGCTCAACCGGGATCGACCCGGGCGCTGGACGATACGTTGCAGGATCTGGCATTTCCTTAGGCTAGCTGGGCGGATCAGCCCAAGTCGGGCCGATATCGCGCCACCAGCGTGCGCAGGTTGTCCATGGCCACTACCGCACGGCCCTTGTCGACCGCCTGAATGGCCATCAGTGGGACGTATTCGTCGCCATACAGGTCGACCCGCGCCCATCGGGCACCGTGCGGAAAAGAGACGTCGACCACATCGGACCACGGAATTAGGCGGTAGCTCAACAAGTTACGTACCGAAATCCCAGCAGGACCGACGCGCAGCCGCGGCAGCGCCAACATCAATACCGCCCCGGCGATGACCAGACCTAAGGTCGCGATGGCCACCTGATCAGCTGTGCGAAAAACTACCCCGCTGGATTGGTTTTTCAGCAGTAAGCCCGCCACGATATGGATCGCTGCAATAAAGAATGCGGCGATGTAGGCAAAATACGGCGTCAGATATGGACGCACACTAAGCTCCCAGTCGCCCGTTTTAGCCGCCGTCATCATCATCGGCTTCGCAGATCATGCAGGGTTAGCGCGGTACTCAAAGCCGCCGCGGTCGCCTGGGCGCCTTTGTCCTCAGCCGATGTCGGCAGCCCGGCCCGGTCCAGTGCCTGCTGTTCGGTATTGGTGGTCAACACCCCATTGGCAATGGGCGTCGCGGCGTCCAAGGAGACCCGAGTCAAGCCCTGCGTCACTGCATCACAGACATAGTCGAAGTGCGGCGTCTGTCCTCGAATCACCACCCCCAGCGCGACAACAGCGTCATGATCGCGAGCCAATTCCTGTGCCACAACAGGGATTTCAATCGCCCCGAGGACACGAACCACCGTAGGTTCAGAGACCTGCCACTCGGCCGCAACTCTGCAGGCGCCGTCCAGCAGCGCATCGCAGATCGTGGAGTGCCAGGTGCTGGCGACGATCGCTAACCGCAGCTTCGACGCATCAAGCGATGACCACTGCGGCACACCCGCACCGCCGCTCACAAGGCACCGCCGAACTCACCGAGCGAGGAGAGGGATTCATGAAAGTCATCCAAACCCGCCAAGTCGTGACCCATTTTGTCGCGTTTAGTGATCAAGTAAGCAATATTCTCCGCATTGGCCCGCACCGGCAGCGGCACCCGCTCAGTGATCTGCAACCCATAGCCGTCCAACCCGACCCGCTTAGCCGGATTGTTGGTGAGCAACCGCATCGAACGAACCCCGAGATCGACGAGAATCTGTGCACCAATGCCGTAATCCCGGGCATCGGCGGGTAAACCGAGCTTGAGATTGGCGTCCACGGTGTCCGAGCCGGCGTCTTGCAACTGATAAGCCTGCAGCTTGTGTAGCAAACCAATGCCGCGACCCTCATGGCCGCGCATATAGAGCACCACCCCGCGCCCCTCCCGGGCCACCAGCGCAATCGCGGCATCGAGCTGCGGCCCACAGTCGCAACGACGTGAACCGAATACGTCCCCAGTCAAACACTCGGAATGCACCCGAACCAGCACGTCTTCGCCGTGGGAGTCCGCTCCGGTGATTTCACCACGAACCAACGCCACATGTTCAATGTCCTCATAGATGCTGGTGTAGCCGATCGCACGAAACTCCCCGTGCCGGGTGGGGATGCGCGCCTCAGCGATCCGCACCACATGCTTTTCGTGTTTGCGCCGCCAGGCGATTAAATCGGCAATGGAGATCAGCGCCAGACCGTGCTCATCGGCGAATACCCGCAGCTCTTCAGTCTGCGCCATCGCACCTTCATCTTTTTGGCTGACGATTTCACAGATCACGCCCGCAGGTTGCAGCCCGGCCATCCGAGCCAGATCGACGGCAGCTTCGGTGTGGCCGGGGCGGCGCAGTACACCGCCTTCTTTGGCCCGCAACGGAACCACATGCCCGGGGCGAGTGAAGTCATCGGCGACGCTGTCCGGGTCCGCCAGTAGCCGCATGGTGGTGGCCCGATCAGAAGCCGAAATGCCAGTTCCTACACCGATTTTCGCATCAACAGTCACCGTATAAGCGGTCCCGTGTTTGTCTTGGTTGACCGCGTACATCGGCAGCAAGCCGAGCCGGTCACAAACCACGCCGGCCAACGGCACGCAGAGGTATCCCGAGGTGTAGCGCACCATAAAGGCCACTAACTCCGGTGTCGCCTTTTCCGCAGCGAAGATCAAGTCGCCTTCGTTTTCGCGGTCCGCATCGTCGATAACAACAACGGCCTTGCCCGCCGCGATATCGGCAACCGCCCGCTCGACGGAGTCTAGACTCGTCATCCCTGCTACCTCACCCGTCTACCTGACCCGCTATCGCTGTGAGCTAAGAATGCTGTCAAAGGGCTCCGGGATAGCCCGCATGATGTGTTCAGTATGAACCACTCGTGGTGAGGCCGCGTGTCTGTACGAGACACGCCGGGCGGAGCAGACAACTAGGCACCCTCGCACACGGAAAAATTAGTGGTGCAACTGGGTATTGAGATCAGCAGCCAAACCTTCATCGGTGTGCGCATACGAGGCGGCGGCCACCCGCAACGCCGCGGCGAGTGTGTTGCACGCCTCTTCTAGGGCGGCGCCCGCCTGTTTACGCAGTTCCGCCTGGTCGCCGAAGACATTATTGGAAGGGCCGCTGATCGCCCCATGGGTGGCCCACAGTTGCTCCTTAAAGTGTCGAGCACTGGAATCAGCGGAACTCTGGGTAGCTTCGGCAGCAGCGCTATCCTGACGGTCGGCCAACCGATGAAACTCTTGTGAATCGGCAGTCAAATCCGACATCGGGGCTTCCTCCTCAGCAATGGCCGATTGTGTGTGGCACTAAAATCATGAGCGACCCTGCCAATGAACGCACGGCCTCTAGGCTTGATGTGAAAAACTACTAAAACTCTACCAAGAAAATTCAGTAGAAGCCCTAACCAAGATCAGGGGCGGCCGGCTTCTGCCCCACCCAGCCGCGCTAGCGCGGCTTAGCTTCCGGCATGAGCTGCTCGACGTATTTGGCGATAATGTCCACCTCGAGGTTCACCATTGTCCCCACCGAGGCACTACCCAGCGTGGTCAATTCCAAAGTTGTCGGGATTAACGAAACCTCGAACCACTCTTCGGGTTGGCTACCCCTAGCAGAAACAGTTAAGGAAACCCCGTCAACAGCGATGGAACCTTTTTCCACCACATAGCGTGCCAGATTGGCGGGCAACGCAATACGCACCGCTTCCCAATGTTTAGCGGGTGTGCGGGACAGAATTGTGCCGGTACCGTCCACATGTCCCTGGACTATATGCCCGCCAAGACGGCTGTTGAGGGCCGCGGCACGCTCCAGGTTTACCCGGCTGTCAATCGGCAGCTTGCTCAGATTCGATCGGTTCAGTGTCTCGGCCATCACATCGGCGGTGAATCCACCATCGGCCAGCACCTCAACAACCGTCAGGCATACCCCGTTGACAGCGATCGAATCGCCGTGTTTGGCATCGGTAGCCACAACTGGACCGCGAATCTGTAACCGGGCAGCATCGGTGAGCTCGTCTCGACCGATCACCACACCGAGCTCTTCCACAATGCCGGTGAACATCGCACCAGACTAACCGCTCAACCGACACCCTCTACGATGCACGGTATGCAGACGCGCCGTCCCCGATCCACCGCTCTTGCCACTGCCCTTGCCGCCCTCAGCGTCGCCACCGCGGTCATGGCTGGTTGTTCCTCGGGCCCAAAGCAGAGCAGCGCACCGCTCCCCGACCCGACGGTGTTGCTCAAGGAATCCAGTCAGACCACCAAAAACGTCAAGAGTGTGCACCTGGCACTGTCGGTGAACGGCAAGGTCAAGGGGCTGCCCCTGAAAATGCTGAGCGGTGATCTGACCACCGTTCCCGACACCGCCGTAGCGGGCAATGTTCAGCTCATGGTGGCCGGTTCTGATATTGACGCCCCATTTGTCATCTACGACAACGTGCTCTATGCTGCACTGACCCCGAACAGGTGGAGCAGCTGGGGCCGGGCATCTGATATTTACGACCCGTCGGTGATCCTCAACCCCGATACCGGGTTGTCTGACATGCTGACCAATGTCACCGAGGCCAAAGCCCAGAGCCGCGACAACGTCAACGGGCAGAGCACCATCCGTATCACCGGAAAAACCCCGGCCGATGCGGTGAACCAAATTATGCCGCCGCTGAATGCCACCCAACCGCTGGCAACCACGGTATGGATTCAGGAGAACGGCGAGCACCAGCTGGTTCAGGCCCAACTGGAGCAGAGCCCGGGCAATTACGTTCAGGCCACGCTGTCCAAATGGGGTGAGCCGGTTCAGGTCACCAAACCACCGGTGAGCTGAGAATGGCCATGCGAACGGGACGTGGAGTCGCCATCGGGGCAGGCAGCCTCGCCGTATTACTAGGCGCCCTGGACACCTATGTCGTTGTCACCATCATGCGCGACATCATGCATGACGTGGGCATCCCGGTGAACCAGCTGCAGCGCATCACCTGGATCGTGACGATGTACCTGCTGGGTTACATCGCCGTCATGCCATTGCTGGGCCGGGCCTCCGACCGGTTCGGCCGCAAGATGCTGCTGCAGACCAGTCTGGCCGCGTTCGCGATCGGCTCAGTGATCACCGCATTAGCCAACGATTTACCAACCTTGGTGGTTGGGCGCACCATTCAAGGTGTGGCCAGCGGCGCGCTGCTGCCGGTGACGCTAGCCCTGGGCGCCGATCTGTGGTCACGACGCAACCGGGCCGGGGTGCTAGGTGGTATCGGGGCCGCCCAAGAGCTCGGCAGTGTGCTGGGACCGCTCTACGGGATTGCCATCGTCTGGCTGTTCCACAGCTGGCGGGATGTGTTCTGGATCAACCTTCCGCTGGCCGCAGTCGCCATGGTGTTGATCCAGATCAGCCTGCCTTCGCATGACCGCAGCACCCAACCCGAAAAGATCGATGTGGTTGGTGGGGTGTTGCTGGCGATTGCATTGGGTTTGGCAGTGGTGGGCTTGTATAACCCCGCGCCCGACGGTAAACACATTCTGCCCAGCTATGGTCTGCCACTGGTGATTG
>JAIENC010000089.1 GCA_019751635.1 Mycobacteriaceae bacterium | reverse complement strand
GGAAGAAGCATCTAACACTGCGGTTCAACAAGCTACCTACGCCAAGGCCAGTAGCCGCGACACCGTGCGCAGCCGTTCGTTTACCGGCAAGCCTTGCCGGATGCTGCGTAATGACTGGACCGATGCCTGGCAGCAGCCGGGAAACCCGGAACCGTTGGGCATGCCGCTGCAGTACATGGTCTCCGGTATGGCTGTTGCCGCCACTCAGAAATATCCGGATCAAAGCGTTGACGTCGCCTTCAACCCGATCGGCCAAGTAGTAGGGCAGCTGGCCAAAGTGGAAAAGACGGCAACGGTGATTGAGCGGTGGGTACAGGAATACTTGGTGGCATCAAACCGGTTGGCTGAACTCAACGCTGCCGCTGCTGGCTAACGCTGGAATTACTCCTCGTCAGCGGGGTCTTCTGCGCCGGTCAGCACGTCTTTAACCCGTTGAACGGCATGGTCGGCAATGTCGAGAGAGTTCTGGACAATGCCGCTCACGCCGCCGGCGACGTCGCCGCGGATGATGTCACCGGCGTTCTCCACGATGTCTGCAGCCTTGGTCACGGCGTTGCTCGCGATGTCCTTAGCCGCGTCGAAAGCCTTCTTTGGGTTGAAAGCCACCGTAGTCTCCTCTTCATTCACATTCGTTGTCGTTCTTGGGTTTGAGGTATTGGCCGCGGCGCTTAACCAACGGGTATCACACCGCCGCCGGAAAGCGGATAGCCCGATCCAACGAGTCGCCCTGGCTGCCATCCCTGTTGGCCAAAACACAGCATCTCCAGCCCATCGGAGGACTGCGCTGCTGATTGTGGACCCGGACATGGCGCACCGGCCTGCTGGACCCCGTACAGCGGATAGGAGATCACCCAGTATGCGTTATCCACCGGCGGCACAAAGAACTGATTAGGGATGAAATGGCACGCCAAAGCCTCACCTCCTAAGCCGCGGCCAAACACGTAACGCTCCCAGCTGTAGCACGGTGCTCCTAGGGCCGCGTCGTAATTGATCCCTGGCACGTCGCCGTCGTAATGTTGCGGATCGGCGGCCGCAATGGGAGCCGCGCCGAGCACGGTGCCGGCGAGCGCGCCGGCAGCCAATAGTTCGCGAATCATGTTCCACCTCAGCATTAATGTCACCTGACTCCGCGGTGAGCTGCACCAAAGCATAACGAGTGTGGTGCCTGCGACAAGGTTCTTGCACAATAGCTCACCGTGGTCACTGCACTGTGGAGCGTGAACAACGCAGAGGGCGAGTTGTCGATGCTTACCGGGGTTGCCGGTAGGGCGGCCGCTCTTGGGCATCGACTCACTCTGGTCATGCGGCAATGGCAGGCCACGGTGCAGTGGTCTGGTGGTCAACCGGTTGGTGCCCAACTCGTCGTTGCGGTGGATTCACTTGAGGTCTTGCGTGGCGATGGCGGTGTTAAAGGCTTGTCTGGTCCGGAGAAGACGCTGGTGCGATCGAACGCGTTGAAAACGCTCAACGCTGAACGCTTCCCCCAGATCTGCTTCACCGCCGACACCATCGATCAAACTCAGGACGGTTACCTGCTCGGCGGAGTGTTGCAGATCCATGGAGTCTCCCGCGACCAAGTGATTAATCTGCGCACGAAAGATTGCGGTGACAGCTGGCAGATGTTGAGTCAGTGCGTTGTTCGGCAATCCAACTTTGGCATCAAGCCGTATTCATTGCTGATGGGCTCGTTACGAGTTGCTGATCAGGTGCTTGTGTCATGGACCGCTAGCCACATCAAAGACGATGTTCAGTGAGCGTCCAGGCCTTGTAGATGCTCGAGCAACCGGGTTAGCAGAGGCGGCCGGCTATTGGACTCGGGCGGTGTGACGGGCGGCCCGGTCTGCTCTTGCTGGGCGATTTGGGTCACGGTGGGTGGGATGGCAGCTGGCTCAACCACCGGCGGGGGTTCTGGCGTGGCCAGCTGGACTTGAGACGCCGGTGCTGGCGGCGGGGTCTTAACCGGCTGCGGCGAAGGTTTGGCGATCGCGGTGATCGCCGGGGGTTCAATCACCGGTGATGGTGGAACTAGCGGCATGTGCGCTTCGGCGATCTGTGGCGTCGAAGGGTACATCGGCTTCTCGGCTGAGCCGGGATCGTGTGTTGGAACCAGTTTCAGGCCTACGGCTAGCGACAGTGAAGCCACCAAGGTCACCGCACCGGCAACCAGTCCGGTCCATGCGCTGGCGTAAGACAATCGCTGGGATCTCGACGACGAAGATTTCGCACGCTGGTTACCCGCAATTTTCACCAACCGCGCATCGGTGAACTCGGTGCTGCGTGCGGCCGCCAGGGCCGCACCCTGCGCCACCGCTAGCGGTACGTTGGTTTGGACGAAGACGGGGACCGGGAAAGCCTCTTCGAGCTGGCCGGCGACAGCGTCAACATCGCCTTCTGATCCGATGACCACGACGGCGTCGGGACGCCATATAGTGCGGTCAAACATGCCGGTCAACCAGCGCATCAGTCCGTCAATGCCGTCAGCTACATGTTTGATGCTCGGAGTGGTTTCGTCACTGTCATCATCGACCATGGCGATGGTCGTCCCTTGATCCTCGAGCACACATACCGCGGTCCGCTGGAAGCCAACGCTGGATGCGGTGGCTTGGGCTAACTCCGCAACAGCTTGGTGCAGCTGGATCGGAACAACGTTGTCAAAACCCGCGTCAATCAACGACTCCACGAGCAGGGCCGCTTCCGTGGCCGCGTCATCGCGCCATGTCACGCCGACCACGCGCAACCGGTCCCGCTCTGCGATAGCTGTTTGCTGGATGTGAGAAATCTCAGTCGCGAGCTGCTGCGCGGTCCGCATGGCACCCAGGCCAGGCCCACTCTGCAGCCCGAGAACGCCATAGTCCAGGAGTGCGCCGTCGGCGCAGTGCCCTTCAGCAAGGATCCAGCCGGCGACTGTCGATGTCATTGATAACCCAAGTACTGTGTCCAATTTGCACCTCAATCGGGCCCGGACCAGCGGCGCCGCGCTCACGCGCACCACGATGCTGCTGGGTGCGGGGATTGTCGGCGCCGGAAACAGACCGGGGTAGCGTGTCTTCGTCGGCGTGCTCGAATTTGAGCCTACGCGATTGGCTCAACTCCGGCTGACCCGCACCGCACCTAGAACTGAGTTAGGTGCGCAAGATCGGGTATGTGTATCGGTGGCACACCCCTTGGACGAGGGCCGATTGCTCTGAAGAAAACGCACCGCGAGTCGTGTATCACATTTGCTATTCCGATACCCAGTGGTGATATAAAGCCGAGACGGGTTTGCGCTCGAATCGACATCAGAACCGACGACCCGGTAAATTCTGCCGAGAGTTAGACGACGACAGCCGACAAGGGGCACAGGTATGACACAGGCAAGCGGAACGATCCGGCGCTGGGGACGCCGCCTGATGGTTGCCACGGCAGTGGCTGCGGCTCTGCCAGGTTTAGTGGGTCTGGTAGGCGGATCGACCACTGCGGGAGCTTTTTCCCGCCCCGGGCTGCCAGTCGAGTACCTGCAGGTACCGTCTGCGGCGATGGGCCGCAGCATCAAAATTCAGTTCCAAAGCGGTGGCAGTAACTCGCCCGCGTTGTATCTTCTCGACGGTCTGCGTGCCCAAGATGACTACAACGGTTGGGACATCAATACCCCCGCTTTCGAGTGGTATTACCAGTCCGGCATATCGGTAGTTATGCCGGTTGGCGGCCAGTCCAGTTTTTACAGTGACTGGTACTCCCCGGCCTGCGGCAAAGCCGGCTGCCAGACCTATAAGTGGGAGACTTTCCTCACCAGCGAACTGCCGCAGTGGCTTGCCGCCAACCGGCAGGTCAAGCCGACCGGTGGCGCTGTCGTAGGGTTATCGATGGCCGGCTCTTCTTCGCTGATTTTGGCGGCTTACCACCCGGCGCAGTTCATCTACTCCGGTTCGCTGTCGGCGCTTTTAGATCCTTCTAATGCCATGGGCCCGTCCCTGATCAACCTCGCCATGGGTGACTCCGGCGGGTACAAGGCTGCCGATATGTGGGGCCCCCGAGAAGACCCCGCCTGGCAGCGCAACGACCCAACGATTCAGATCCCGACGTTAGTCGCCAATCACACTCGCCTCTGGGTCTACTGCGGTAACGGCACCCCGAGCGAGCTAGGCGGTGCCAACGTACCTGCTGAATTCCTGGAGAATTTCGTCCGCAGCAGCAATCTGAAATTCCAGGATGCCTACAACGCCGCGGGTGGCAACAACGCAGTGTTCGACTTTCCCGCTAACGGCACGCACAGCTGGGAGTATTGGGGTGCCCAGCTCAATGCCATGAAGCCAGATATGCAACGCAGCTTGGGCGCCTAAGGGCAACGGTTGACCCAAGCTCCCTAGCAGTAGGCCAGCGCGAGGTCCGGGATTTGCCGGACCTCGCGCTGGCTTTTCTCGCGGTCACAGTCGGATGGCGGATCAATCTCGCGGTTCTTGCAGAGCTGTAACGCTTTGGACACGGCCGGCGAAATGCTCGACATGAAAACACTCTGCAAGCCCGCCATCAAGGTAGCCATCGTCGGAGGATTTCTTACGGCATCAATGGCTTTCTCTGCCGGCGCCGCACATGCCGATAACGCCAACTGGGATGCCCTTGCACAATGCGAATCCGGCGGGAACTGGTCAGCGAACACCGGTAATGGCTTTTACGGTGGGCTACAAATTCTGCAGTCCACGTGGGATGAGAACGGTGGTGTTGGTTCACCGGCGAAAGCCTCCAAGCAGGAACAGAAAAGAGTCGCTGATCGGATCCTGGCCAGCCAAGGTCCAGGTGCATGGCCGAAATGCAGCCATGTCGTGGCGCTCCCCTCTGCGCCCCACGCACGTCACACCGCGAAGAAAATTATTTCGAAACTCTTGCCGCACCTGTGATCAGCACTGAGCGTGTTTAAATCAAGCATGGAAGGCTCTACAACAGTTCATATGGCGGCGCCGGCAGACAAGATCTGGGATCTGATCGCCAATGTCGCCAACATCGGTCGGTTCTCGCCGGAAACCTTCGAGGCGGAGTGGCTTGATGGTGCCACAGGTCCGGCGGTGGGGGCACGATTCCGCGGTCACGTCAGGCGAAACGAGATCGGTCCGGTGTATTGGACAACGTGCCAGGTAACAGCGTGCGAACCAGGGCAACAGTTCGGCTTTGCGGTGCTTCTCGGTGAGCAACCGGTGAGCAACTGGCACTATCAATTGACACCGGTCGGCGATGGGACCGACGTGACGGAATCATTTCGGCTCCCCAAGTCGCTGTGGACCACACTGTATTTCTGGCTGTTTGGTGGTTACTTGCGCCAACGCCGCAACATCCGTGATATGACCAAGACGCTGCATCGCATCAAAGATGTGGTTGAAACTGTCTGAGGCGCGGGGGTGAGTGGGTGCAGAAAAGCCGACTTATGGCACTGCCCGGAGTAATTGTGGTTGCTATGGTCAGCGCGTCAGGATGTTCGGTGCAGCACCAAACGCGGGCAGTCAAAGAATCGCAGGTCATTATCGATGGCAACAGGTTCTCCGCAGGTGCACCTACCTGTCGCCAACAGCAAATGTATCGAAGTATCGACATCAGCACTGCTAGCAGTCACATCGAAGCTGTTGTTCTACTCAAGGCGGACACGGCTATCCCGCAGTGGGTGAAAATCCATGATTTCGGTGGGTTTACCGGCAGCTTCTGGAACAGTGGAGTGGGCGATGCGCATGCCAGCATTGCTCAGCAACGGTTTACCATTACCGGAAACGCGTACGGAATCAACAACAACGATCCTAATAAGGTCATTACCACCGATTTCACCATTGTCGCGGAGTGCTAGAGACTGGACCTCTCGGCTTGGCTGGAAGCTGTTTGCGACCGATTCGGGAGGATCCTTTGAGGCACGGCTTGAACTGGTTGGCCATGCACGGATTTATTCGATGTGCCGCCTCGATCGGCGTTCGGCGGGGCTATCCGCAGGCTCGGTTGATTGCCGATCCAGTCGTTATGGCTAATCCGGTGTCTTTTTATGAGGAGTTGCGCGCCCGTGGCCCATTGCTGCCGGGCCGGCTCAGCTTTATCACCACAGACCACGGGATCGCTCAAGAAATACTGCGATCCGATGACTTCCAAGTGCTATCGCTGGGGTCGGCCGGGCCGATACGGTGGCTGCTCCCCCGGATCAGTGCCAACTGGATTCATCCGCTGCGGGCACCGTCTTTGCTGGCCGTTGAACCGCCAGACCATACCCGTTACCGCAAAGCGGTATCCTCGGTGTTCACCACCCGAGCGGTCACAGCGCTACGAGAACGAGTCGAACAGACTGCGTCGGCGTTATTGGATCAGCTGGCCGATCAGCCAGATGTTGTCGACATCCGTGAACAGTACTGTTTCCAACTGCCAGTGGCGATTATTAGTGACATTTTGGGTGTGCCGGATGCCGATCGACATGATGTTCTGCAGTTAAGCGCGAAAACGGTGTCCAGCCTGGATTTCGGCCTGACCTGGCGGCAGTATCGACAAACTCAACGCGGTATCGAAGGATTCAACATCTGGTTGGCTGAGCATCTTAAGCGGTTACGCTGCGCCCCCGGCGAGGATCTGATGAGCCAGATGATTCAGGCAGCTGAACAGGGTCCTGCCGAAACGCGTCTCAGCGCTCTAGAGATCCAGGCTTTGGCTGGACTGGTTTTGTTCGCTGGTTTCGAAACGACGATGAACCTATTAGGTAGTGGGATTCAGATGTTGTTAGCTGCACCTGAACAGTTGCGCCTGCTTAATGAGCGGCCCGAACTCTGGCCTAATGCGGTAGACGAAATTTTGCGATTGGAACCGCCGGTTCAGCTTACGGTGCGTGTCGCTCGCAAGAATGTCGAGTTGGCGGGTAGCACAATTAAAGCTGGCAAGCTGGTGGCAGTGTATTTGGCAGCAGCTAACCGCGATCCCGCAGTCTTTGCCGACCCACACCGCTTTGACATTGAACGCTCCAACGCGGGCAAACATCTCTCGTTCTCTAGCGGCCGGCATTTTTGCTTGGGTGCGTCTCTAGCGCGCACCGAGGGTGCTATTGGGTTGCGTGCGTTCTTTGACCGGTTTCCCGATGTCCGCGCCGCTGGACCGGGATCTCGACGCGATAGCCGCACGTTGCGAGGCTGGTCGACCATTCCGGTGGAGTTGCGTCCAGCGCGGCCGATGATTACCCAAGAGGTTTAGAGTCCATAGACGCGCGCCGCGTTGTGCTGAGCGATCAGGCGGACTACCCGGATTGCGTCAGATTCGCTCCAGTCGTGGCGATCGACGAAATCGCTAAGTACACGGTGAATTCCGTTGCGCCACAACGTCGCACCCAGAAAATGCAGTTCCGCCGGGCCAAATCCATCCGACGAGTACATGATTTTACGGAACGGTGCCATCTCTAGGAGTCGGGCAATAAACGCCGAGGCCCGAGCTCCTAGGTAATTGATGCTGAGCCCGCCGTCGAGATAGACGTTGTTGAAGGCCTGGGCTAGATAGCCCGCTTCGCGTTCGTAGGGGTAACAATGCAGTAGCACTATGGGCGTGCTGGCCGATTGGCGGAGAAAGTCGAGCAGCAACAGCGGATTAGCCTGGTGCAGGTTACAGTCCCGGTCACCGAAGCCGACATGAAATTGCAACGGCTTACCCAACCGTAGCGCTTGATGCAACCCGAAGCGGAGCAGCACTCGATCTACCAGTCGGACACCGCCCTGATCACGCCAGCGGTTGGCGGCCTCGTTGACCTGTGCCGGCGACGGCTCGGAAAGGTCGCCATCGAATCCGCTTCGGTAGGCCACGATGGACTTGGTGGCCACTGCGTTCGCTGCCCGGTGATGCAGGATTTCGGCAAATACCGATGCGTAGTCGCCTGGAGTTTGCGCAGCATGTTCGGCTACCTCCTCAAGACGCACTACTTGGTGCGTTTTACTTCCGGACAGTTTGGCCAGTTCAGTCATGGTGAGGACATCGACACCAAGGCCACTGTCAAGCAACCAATCGCTCACGCCGGCGGCGGTGAGAAAAACTTGGGCCAGCTCGGTCTCAGTGAATTGGCAGCGTCTGCTCCAATAGTCTTGTGGTTCAGTGTGTTTGGCAAGTCCGAGCAACGGCGCGCAGTGTGTGCGCACGGCGAAGCCAAGTTGTGAGTCGAATCCGGAGTCGAACTCCGCCAGCGGTGCGGTGTTAGCTTCGTTCAGCGCGTTCTCGAACCGCCGCCGATCCCCTGCTACCGCCCAACAGCCGTGGGCAT
>JAIENC010000298.1 GCA_019751635.1 Mycobacteriaceae bacterium | reverse complement strand
GTCGGTTGTGCTAGCGCGGCGGGAGCCGGAGCGGCGCTGGCAGCCGGAGCGGCAGCGCCAGTGGCTTTTGTGGCGTGCTTGGCGGCAGTGCCCTTCGGCGGCAGCGTGACGGTGCTGCGGTCCAACGATTCGAGCAGGAGCTGGGCGACATCACGAACGTCGACCCCAGTCCGCCCGGCGGCTTCGGCGCGGTCGTCGACACCGTCGGTGATCATCACCCGGCAGAACGGGCATCCGGTGGCGATAGTGGTGGCACTGGTGGCTAGGGCCTCATCGACACGTTCATGGTTGATGCGCTTACCGATGTGTTCTTCCATCCACATCCGCGCTCCACCGGCGCCGCAGCAGAAGCTGCGGTCGGCGTGGCGTGGCATTTCGGTCAGGGTGGCACCGGACGCCGCAACCAGCTCGCGCGGTGCCTCGTATTCCTTGTTGTGCCGGCCTAAATAGCAGGGGTCATGGTAGGTGACGTCCTGCGATACCGGGCTGACCGGAACCAGCTTCTTATCCCGGACCAACCGATTGAGCAGCTGGGTGTGATGCAGCACGGTGAAATTGGCGCCAAGCTGCCGGTACTCCCGGCCAATGGTGTTGAAGCAGTGCGGGCAGGTAACGACAATCTTGCGGTCTACTGTCTCGACGCCTTCGAACACGCCCTCTAATGTCTCGACGGCCTGCTGAGCCAGTTGTTGGAACAGGAATTCGTTGCCGGCCCGGCGGGCTGAGTCTCCGTTGCAGGTTTCCCCAGCACCGAGTACCAGGAATTTCACCCCGGCAGTGGCCAGCAGCTCGGCAACAGCCTTGGTGGTTTTCTTGGCTTTGTCGTCGTAGGCGCCGGCGCAGCCCACCCAAAACAGGTACTCGTAGCCGGCGAAGCTGTCGACATCCTGGCCGTAGACCGGGACGTCGAAGTCGACCTCATCGATCCAGCTGGTTCGGTCTTTAGCGTTTTGCCCCCACGGGTTGCCTTTGTTTTCCAGGTTTTTGAACAGCGCAGAAAGCTCGGAGGGGAATTCCGACTCCATCAGTACCTGGTAGCGACGCATGTCGACGATGTGGTCGATGTGCTCAATGTCCACCGGGCACTGCTCAACACAGGCACCGCAGGTGACGCAGGACCACAGCACGTCGGGATCGATAACCCCACCTTGGGCGGCGGTGCCGACCAGTGGGCGCTGGGCTTGTTCGGGCCCTGAACCAGGAACTCGGCCAAAGCCGGATTCCGGTACGTGATGGCCGTCGCTGTGCGCCGATGCGACGTCTTCGCCTTCCGGGACCTGCTTATCGCCCAGAATGTAGGGCGCCTTGGCCATCCAGTGGTCACGCAGATCCATCATGAGCAGCTTGGGGGAGAGTGGCTTGTCGGTGTTCCAGGCTGGGCACTGGGACTGGCAGCGTCCGCACTCGGTGCAGGTGGCAAAGTCCAGGTTGGCTTTCCAGGAGAAGTCTTCGATTTTTCCGCGGCCGAAGACGTCGTCTTCGCCGGGATTCTCAAAATCGATCGGCTGGCCCCCGGATTCCATGGGAAGCAGTGGCCCTAACCCGTTTGGTAGCCGCTTAAATATGACGTTGATCGGCGCGAGGAAGATGTGCAGGTGCTTGGAGTGCAGCACGATCAGCAGGAAGGCCAGCATCACCGCGATGTGCAGCATCAGGGCCACGGTTTCCAGAATTTCGTTGCCGGTATGCCCTAACGGATGCAATAGCGCTCCCATGGCATGCGAGAAGAACGCGCCATTACCGTAGGGGAAGTTGCCGGTGTTCACCGAGGCCCCACGGAACAGGGCATAGGTCCAGATGACGTTGAAGATCATGACGAGAATCAGCCATGCCCCGCCGGTGTGCGAGCCGTAGAACCGGGAGCCCCGACCGTATTCCTTCGGTTCGGTACGCAACCGGATAATCGAGAACGTGATGATGCCGGCGAGCACGCCGAGGGCGAAGAAGTCTTGGAGAAAGCCCAGGATGTCCCAGCGACCAATCAGCGGGATGTGAAAATCCGGCTGGAAAAGGACGCCATAGGCCTCGATGTAGACGGTAAGCAGGATAAAGAAACCCCACATGGTGAAGAGGTGCGCGACCCCGGGCAGCGACCATTTCAGCAGTCGACGCTGCCCAAACACCTCAGCTGTCTCAGCCCAGATCCGGGCGCCCAGATTGTCGGTGCGTCCGGTGGCCGGCTGACCCGCCAACACCAGGCGGATGAGCCATCTGACCCGCCAGGCAGCGAGCACGACCACAAAGGCCGTCATGCTTAAGCCCACTACCATTCTGATCAGTGTCTGAGTGGTCACGTACCTAATCTCCTGAACGCTTCGTGCGGATCGCAAGCGCGGCGGAGCCGGGCGATGCGGGTCCTCACCATTAAACCGGTGCGGATCGCAAGCCGAAACTTCCTGCTTGGCCTGCTTATGGTGACATCTCGTTGCGGATCGTGATGACGCAGGTGTCTGGTGCTTCGTGGGCGTGCGTGGTCCAGGCGGCCAGTTATCTGGGTTCACGGTGCCAAGACCTGGGCGTCGATGCGAGCTGGCTGGTGCAGGTATCGAGACGGCCGACGCGGATCACTCGATGGGTGCGTGTGGTGTGTCCGCCCGACTTGCCGTAGCGAATACTGGCCAGACCTTTGCTGGTCATCCAGAATGAATTGATGCATACGACGGGTTCCGGTGCGTTTCTACGCAATATTCGGTATGACGTTCCGGCATCTTTGGTTGTTTTTCTTGTGGCTCTTCCTTTGTCGTTAGGAATAGCGATCGCATCGGGATCGCCGTTGATGGCCGGATTAATTGCCGCGGTAGTGGGTGGAATTGTTGCGGGCGCTTTAGGTGGTTCGGTGTTTTTGGTCAGCGGGCCGGCGGCTGGTCTCACTGTTGTAGTTGGCGGATTAATCGATGATTTCGGTTGGGCAATGACATGTGTGATCACTATTGCTGCGGGCGCGTTGCAGATTTTATTTGGTTTATTTCGGATAGCGCACGCCGCGCTTAGCGTTGCTCCGGTCGTGGTACATGCGATGCTGGCAGGCATTGGTATCACCATCGTGCTACAGCAAATTCATGTTCTCCTGGGTGGCGCATCGCGTAATTCGGCGTGGAACAATATTCAAGCATTGCCAAGCGGTATTGTTCACCATGAGTCACGTGAAGTGATTGTCGGTGGATTAGTCATCGCGATATTGTTGCTGTGGCCAAAGCTACCGCGGAAAGTCAGTTTTATCCCCGGTGCGCTGGTGGCGATCGTGGGGGTAACCGCGGTGGTTGAAGCCGCGCGGCTCGAGGGTGTGGATCGAATTACGCTCTCTGCCCATTTTTTTCATGCCATCACCGTGCCGCAGCTGCCGCCCCTGTCTCCTGACGGCCGGCCGTGGGGGGTCAAGCTGGGGGCGATCGCTTTGGGGGTTGTCACCGTCGCCCTCATTGCTAGCGTTGAATCGCTGTTGTCGGCGATCGGTATCGATAAGCTGCACACTGGACCCCGAACCAATTTCAATAAAGAAATGATCGGACAGGGTTCAGCGAATATAGTGTCGGGACTGCTGGGTGGATTGCCGATCACCGGGGTCATTGTGCGAAGTTCCTCTAATGTAGCCGCCGGTGCTCGAACGCGAATGTCAACCATTTTGCATGGTGTATGGATTTTGCTATTTGCGTCTTTGTTTACCGAGCTTGCAGAATTAATTCCCAAAGCCGCATTGGCCGGACTTCTTATCGTTATCGGAATTCAACTTGTTAAGTTAACTCATATTAAAGTGGCTTGCCGGACTGGAAATTTTGCAGTTTATGTGATTACCATAGCGTGTGTAGTCTTTCTTAATTTATTCGAAGGCGTGGCCATTGGCCTAGCTACCGCAATAGGAATTCTTCTGACCCGAATAGTTCGGGCGCCTATCGAGGTCATGCCTTATGGTGCTGACGAATCTAAAAAATGGCGGATAGATATAGACGGTACGCTCAGCTTTTTACTTTTGCCGCGGCTCAGTAAAGCGCTGTCCACCGTGCCGGCTGGGTCGCAGGTACAGCTGACGCTCAACGCGGATTATCTCGACGGAGCGGTCTCCGACGAAATCTCCAGCTGGCGAAGTATGCATGAGGCGACAGGCGGAGAGGTGGTGATTGTCGAGATATCGCCGGCTCGACTGCAGCATGCGCACACCACTCGGCCGCGACGATACTTTCAGACCAGGCTGGGAGAACCGAACTCGTCGCCGCCGCCGCATGGTGGGCGCGAAGAGGTTTTTCGTCCGCTTACCGAACTGGCCGAGGCAACGACGCTCGGGGTGGTGCTACTCGCCTGTGCCGACTTGCCCATCATGCCTGATGCTATTGCGGCTATCGGAGTTGGTGATCGCTACCTCGTGCGCAACATCGGTAACCTTATCCCGGCGGATCGTGCTGATAAATCGGTCGATGCCGTACTCGATGCCGCATTCAACCAACGTGGTGTGACCTCGGTGGTGATCTGCGGACATTCCTCCTGCGATGCCATGGTGGCACTGCTCCAAGACGGCGCGTACTACACGACCACAGCGATGGGGCGTTGGCTCGAATATGCCCAAGACAGTGTGGTTGCCTACGCGGAGCGCCACCCGGTGCAGGTGAGTGCGCAGTCTTACGGTTTCAGCCAAGCCGATCAGCTCGGTGCGGTGAATGTGATCATCCAGATGGAAAGGTTGGCTGGTAATCCGATCGTGGCTGCCGCTAAGGCTGCTGGCTTCTTAAAAATCTTTGGCATCTTTTTCGATAATGCGACGGCGCGTGTGTACCAGGTGAATGAGAGCGGCCTTACGATCTCTCCCGATTTTCGTCAGATCCGTTAATATGTCTCGACTTTTTCGATACTGACGAACATGCCGTGCCCGGTGCGACTGTTGGTGAAGCGGGTGCCGCTGTCAGTGGCGACTATGGTCCAACCTTGCGCGTAATAGGTTCGGTAATCGATGGTGACGACGGGAATGGCGCCCAGATTGCCCAGCACCCAGTCCACTGTGCCGTCCGCGGTAATGCTGACCCCGTTGGCATGCTCACCATCTTTGATGGGGGAGTTGGTAAATGGCGCCTCACATCCGACGCTGTCGGTGTCGATCTCGCAGCGTGTTGTGCCGGACTTGGTTTCGATGAAGACGTAACCGTCTGGATCGGGCGGCAGCTCGGTAGCGTCTGCCGGCGCACGTGGCGTCGATTGGGTGGGCAGCTGCGGTGTCGATGTCGTCGGTGACGACATGCTTGGTCTCGTGCTGGGAAAAGAGGGTTCTGTTCCGCCCCAAGGCACAGCGGCCGGCCGGCCGGCCACAGTGGAGCTACATGCGGCAATCAGTGCAATGGCTGCCACCAGCAGTGTCCCGCCGGTAACTCCCACCCGGCGTCCGGTCATGGCGTCGCGGCTCGGCTGCGGACCAGATACCAGCCGCCGATCAGGGCGAGCATGCTGATCAGCAGCGCCCCGATGATCCACGGGCCTTGGTGCTGGTCGAGCATCATCAGCACCAGGATGGCGAAGAGGAACGCTAGTGTCAGGTAGCCGCTATAGGGGGCCAACGGCATCCGGAAATGTGGCCGCACGAGCACGCCGGCATTAGCCAGACGGTGCAGCCGTAGTTGGCACAGCACAATTGTGGCCCAGGCCGCCAAGCTACCGATCGCGGCGATGTGCAGCACGATTTCAAATGCCTGGCTGGGTTTTACCGCGTTGAGTATTACCCCGAGCATGCCGATCGTGCTGGTCAGCAGGATCCCGCCGTAGGGTACGCCGCTCTTTGATATTCGGGCGGTGAATTTGGGGCCACTGCCATTGATGGACATAGAGCGCAGGATCCGGCCGGTGGAATACAGCCCGGCGTTCAAGCTGGAGAAGGCGGCGGTAAGAACGACTATGTTCATAATGTCGCCGCCGAAGCCGAAACCGATCTTGGAAAAGAACGTGACAAATGGGCTTTCCTGTTGCCGGTAAGCCGTGTAGGGCAACAGCAGGGCCAGTAAGACCACTGACCCGATGTAAAAGACCGCAATGCGAACCAGGACGGAGTTGATTGCCCGGGGCATGATCTTCTTCGGTTCGGCGGTTTCGCCGGCCGCGGTGCCGACTAACTCAACTCCGGCGTAGGCAAATACCACTCCGGAGGTGACGAGCACCAAAGCTAGGGTGCCGGATGGCAAGAAGCCGCCATGCCCGGTCCACAAGCTCAATCCGGTGGTTTGCCCGTCGACCTTGAACCGCCCGACTAGGAAAATCGTTCCGACCACCAGGAATGTCGTCAACGCCGCTACCTTGATCAACGCTGCCCAAAACTCCAGCTCGCCGAAGAGCTTTACCGAAACCAAGTTCATCGAGACAACCGCCACCAGTGCGATCAGTGCCAGCGTCCACTGCGGAATTGCTTCGAGGCCTTTCCAGTAGTGCAGGTAACTGGCAATGGCGGTGCTATCCACAATCCCGGTCATTGCCCAGTTCAAGAAAAACATCCAGCCCGTGACGAATGCGGCTTTCTCGCCGAGGAATTCGCGGGCATACGACACAAACGAACCCGACGAGGGGCGGTGTAGCACGAGCTCGCCAAGGGCGCGCAAGATCAAGAAGACGAAGATGCCGCAGATCGCATAGCTCAGGAAAAGCCCGGGCCCGGCCGAGGCGAGTCGTCCGCCCGCGCCGAGAAATAATCCCGTCCCGATGGCGCCGCCGATGCCGATCATCTGCAGCTGCCGTGGTTTGAGATCTTTGTGATACCCGGCGTCTTCTTGGGTAAGCAGAGCGATTTCCTGGGTGACCGAGCCGGGTGCGCTAGATGGCATCGAGTTCCTTTTCGTGGCGGAACGAATTGACCATCAGGTTATGCGATTGCCGGGGGGTCGCATCACGAGGTGATCCGACGGGAACAAATCCTTGCGGGGTGGACGTTAAAACGACAGAAGTTGACTTGACTACACTCAAGCCTAGTTGACACCATGGCGCCGGCTAGGCAAACTTGAGCAGGGTTCGCTCAGCATCGTGCATGAAAGAAGCTCGATCTATCAGGAGGATTCACTATGGCTCGTGCGGTCGGCATCGACCTCGGGACCACCAACTCTGTCGTTTGCGTTCTGGAGGGTGGTGACCCGGTCGTCATAGCCAACTCCGAGGGTTCCCGGACCACCCCATCGGTTGTGGCGTTCGCACGCAACGGCGAGGTGTTGGTCGGTCAACCCGCTAAAAACCAGGCCGTCACCAATGTTGATCGCACAATTCGTTCGGTCAAACGGCATATGGGCAGTGACTGGTCCATCGAGATCGACAGCAAAAAGTACACCGCGCAAGAGATTAGCGCCCGCGTGCTGATGAAGCTCAAGCGCGACGCCGAGGCCTACCTTGGTGAAGACATTGCCGATGCGGTGATCACCGTCCCGGCCTACTTCAACGACGCTCAGCGACAGGCCACCAAGGACGCCGGCCAGATCGCCGGCCTAAACGTGCTGCGTATCGTCAACGAGCCCACCGCCGCGGCATTGGCCTACGGCCTTGACAAGGGCGAGAAGGAACAGACCATCCTGGTGTTCGACTTGGGTGGTGGCACGTTTGACGTTTCGCTGCTGGAGATCGGCGAAGGTGTGGTCGAGGTACGCGCCACTTCCGGGGACAATAACCTGGGCGGTGACGACTGGGATCAGCGCATTGTTGACTGGCTAGTGGAAAAGTTTAAGAGCAGCAGCGGCATTGACCTGACCAAAGACAAGATGGCGATGCAGCGGCTTCGTGAAGCGGCCGAGAAAGCGAAGATTGAGCTGAGCTCCAGTCAATCTACGTCAATCAATCTGCCTTACATCACCGTCGACGCCGACAAGAACCCCTTATTCCTGGACGAACAGCTCACCCGGGCGGAATTTCAGCGCATTACCCAGGATCTGCTTGATCGCACCCGTAAGCCCTTCCAGTCGGTGATCGCCGACACCGGTATCTCGGTATCGCAAATTGACCATGTCGTGCTGGTGGGCGGGTCCACCCGGATGCCCGCGGTAACCGACCTGGTTAAGGAGCTGACCGGCGGTAAAGAACCCAACAAGGGCGTTAACCCTGACGAAGTGGTGGCGGTGGGCGCGGCGCTGCAAGCCGGTGTGCTCAAGGGTGAGGTCAAAGATGTTCTCCTGCTGGACGTCACACCGCTGAGTTTGGGCATCGAAACCAAAGGTGGTGTGATGAC
>JAIENC010000147.1 GCA_019751635.1 Mycobacteriaceae bacterium | reverse complement strand
GATGCCGCGCTGCGGCTGCTGCGGTAGCCGACTAAAAACCGGACCTACGCCAACGGAATACATTCGTGCACATCGTCAACGAGCAGCTGATACAAGAAGGTCACATTGTCGTCAATGTATTTTTGAACCTTTGTTGCCACAAGCATCAACTCAACAATAATGAAGAGGAGAAAACCCACCGCCGGAACAATCAAGCTCCAGGTGAATCCCGCCAACGCGTTGGCAATGGAGTCTGCAAGGACAAAGTTCCCGGTTGACCAATAGCGCTGCCATAACACGCTTCCCGCGGTGAGGACAGATACCGCTCCGACGAACCCGAGTTTGCAGTCGGCGAATAACTCCCGCACCTGTTCAACAGATTGCGCCTGGGTAATTATAGCCTGCGCGATCATCGAATCCGCCCGCGCCATCACCCGTACGCGGCACTGTTGCTCGTGATTTTGGTGGTCATATTCGTCCGATCCCGAACCGGACCAATGGTTTGGATTAGCACCTCGGAAAATTTCTTGAATATCATTGACGAATTTTGCCGAATCGTCCTTGAAGTTCTCCCCCGCATTTGGTGTGCCGAACCCATTGAGGAGTTCTATGGACTGCACAACGGCTATCGCGTCAAAGAGAAGACGCAGTGACGCGAACGCGTCAGACCAGGACTATTTTTCGGCGGCCTCGGCCGCTGTGGCATGCCGCTGGGAAGCGTAGAGAGCGCCCGCGAAAAACCCGGCTTCGGCCCCGGCCGCACCAAGCTCAAAGTAGGCGCTGTTAGCGTCAGCACCCGAACAGAATTCAATAGCCGTCTCAGCCACAGCGACCAGCGCCCACAATGCCATTCCCGCGGTCTTGCCGCGGGTTGGAGGTGACGGTGATGCGGCCACTAGACTGCGTCCTTGACTTCGCCAGCTGTCCCGTATCGACAGTGTGTCGAGTCTAGCAGGGGGCTGGCTGAGTCCCTACTGAGTCAGGACGTTGCGCGTGCGATCAGCCCTGATAGGAACACCATTGCGGCCACTCACATCCTTGGCGTAAAGCCCAATCGCATAGGCGACGCCACCACCGTTGATGGCCAACGCCTCGCGATCGATGCGGTCGAGGGTATCGGTTGCCTGATGGTAATTCGGGTCGAAGGGCTGACCGGCAGCGCCACCCCACAGTTTGGCTTGCTCAGCGGATTTTTTCTCTTCGGCACCGGAGAACAGCCCACCCGCGGGGATACCTGCCGCCGCGAAGGCTTCGTAATCGGAACGGCCGTCAAACGGGGTGTCCTGAGCGGTCTTGCCAGCCGAATTCAGGTAAGCGACCAGCACCCGCTCAATACCAGCTGAACCTTCCGGAACCACCGGCTGACCACGCTGATCGACTGGCAGTGAGAGATCTCCGTCGTAAGTGAAATATCCCGGATTCGGCGAGGCCAGCATGTCGAAATTCAGGTACAGCGCAATGTCTTTGAGCCCATCACGGTCCAATGACGCGACATATTTGCGTGATCCAATCAGCCCAAGCTCCTCGGCTCCCCAGAAACCAAACCGCACCGCGTTATTGATTTTGGGCGAATTTCCTAGCTGCACAGCGGTTTCCAGTAGAGCTGCTACTCCAGAGCCATTGTCGTCGATACCGGGACCTTCAGGCACGCTGTCCAGGTGAGCGCCAGCCATCACCACGTTGCTGGTAGAGCCGGCCTTGGTCTGCGCAATGATATTCCGCGCGTGAACGTTCTTCGTTTCCGCTTTCAGGGTCACGGTGACGAGGCCTTGTTTGGCCCGCAACTGCTCCCCAGCCAGTTTGGTCACACCCACCACCGGGATCTTGACGTCAGTATTTTCGCCAAGGTCGCCGCTGATCTTCTCCTCAACAACATTGTCGGCGACGATCATCGCGACCGCACCGCGTTGCGCAGCAACGTCTTCCTTCTGAGAGAACCGACACGTACCGCGGTCCACCAGCACCACCGCACCCCGCACCGGCAAGCCGTCATAGTCCTGGTCAACACAGCCCTGGCCGTGATCAGCCGATGGGGCCACTAGAGATCCGCGCACCCCTTCCGGTGGGCTTCCTGGACTAAACGTCAACGCATGCGCTTCTAGCGTGACACCGTCAATCGCCACCGTTCCCGGCTCAGCATGAAACGCACGCGCATGAAATTCGGGCGTTTTTACCTCAAAACCGTTGTTCTGCAACACTTTCACTACGTATTCGACGCTAGCGTCATAACCCGCAGTGCCCACGGCTCGGGTGCCCTGATGAGCATTAGCGATGCCTTGAAGGGCGGCCAGGTGCGCCATCATGGCATCAACGCTGACTTTGTTGCGCAGCACACCAGCAAACGCAGCCGCGCCGGGATCTCCCAGTAGCTGGCAGGATGTCGTGGGCCCAGAACCACAACCGCTGACAAGCATGGCGGTCGCAGAGATCGCAGTAAGTATCTTCGTCCTAAGCCCGGAGTTGTTCACCATCGCGCCTCAGGTTAGCCGGCTGGCCGAGATGGCTGACGACCGAGCACACGTCAGCGGTGTGGGTACGCACCGGCTCGGGCGCTGCTGCCGGGCCACTTGATCGGGGTAACCGTTAACATCACCTTCGCCCGCTATATCGCCAGCGATCCTGGCAGCCGCAAGGAGGTCAAGGATGTCTGCTCGCAGCACCGCGTTACGCGCCGCAATGTGTGCGGCACTGCTCGGCGGTCTCGCCATCCTGAACGCTGCTACCGCGCTCGCGGAACCCGACACCGGCGCTCCCGCCGATAGTGATGCGCTCAGCGCCGCCTTGTCGATGGGCTACACCCCGGCCGATTGCACCCCACAGCCCCTGACCAGCGGCACGCTAGCCATCTTCAGCTGCGGGCAAAACTCTGATACCAACGGCCCGGTACAGGCCACCTATACCCTTTTCGACAACGCCAGCACTTTATCCGCGGCATTCAACGCCCGGATGAAAAACGACGTCTTGACCCCGTGTGGGGACAGCGGCGAAACACCGACCGTATGGCGTACCGGCAGCTCCGGCGTGACTGCCGGGCAAGTAGCCTGCGGAACTCGACAAAACGCCGCCGAAATAATCTGGACCACTACCAGCAAAAACATTATGAGCGATATCCGCGGATCAAACACCGATATCAACGCGCTCTACCAGTGGTGGCGGATAAACGGTTGACTCGCCGCAGGTAGACGTTCTCAGACGGGGACACAACCACCGATAGCTAAACCGGAGAGCGCTTCGCCGTAACCGTGCGTCAGTTCTGCAAGATGTTCGGCATTGCGTTGAGCGTCCTCGTGCATGCCATTGGTGGTATCGGTGTCGGTGGCAACTGCGGCGCTAGCTGTGGCTAGTTGAAACTGATGGGAAATGGCCGGACCGGCTGGACCAGCACCGCTGAGAGCTTCCGCGATCGACACCGCCGCGATAAGTCCGTTCAAGACATTCCCCAGAGTTTCTTTCCCGCGATGAACCTGTTTCGCCTGGGTTTGCACCGTCTGGTGAACACCCCGATTCAGATCCACTGTGTGCTGTAGCGCATCCTGCAATGACTCAATCTGAGACCGGAAATCCGCGGCCGCGCCGCTGGCCCAAGAAGATCCGGGATCAACCGCTACCAAGTGATCGGCATACTGAAAGCAATTCTCACTGACAGCAAATACCGCTCCGGTATCAGGATTTTCGTCATCAGAGCCGCCATCATGAGATTTTCTCGTCGCAATGACCCCAAACCCCAAAAGACACGCTAGGGTCACCACCACCGCCAGAAACAGAATGGCTACACCGGCTTTCTGCAAGTAGCCAACCCGTTCATCAACCACCAGCCGCTCGCCGGCAACCGCATCATCGGCGCCAATTTCCAGGAGGCCTGGCCTGGCGATCGGCCCTTCCTCGAGTGCGAGCACCGGAGCTGGCGCGGGCACGGGAAGGGCGGACCCCGCCGTGCGCACCATCTCTATTCCACCGTTTTCCGCAGCCAAGGAACCTTCGTAATATGCTTCGGCAGCGGCATTCTCAACTTCCCGGGCTACCACCCAGGCCTGATACGCATCATCGCGGGCCGCCCAGGTAGCCGGACTTTGACCACGTTCAAATGCCCGTGTCGCGGCCTCAAAATTGCGCCGTGCCGTCGAGGTATCAGCACCCGCTTCACGATATCGCTGCAAAAGCTGATCGACGGATGGAGATCCTGGCGGAGTTGTCACGTAAGCCTTACCCAGTTCGATGTGAACGAAATGCTCATATCGATATCAATCGAAAGGAAGAACCCCACGTCAATGGGCCGCTTCAACTTCTTACTTTAACATAAATTAAGTATTAGATTGCGTTGGCGGACTGGATGCCTGCGCCCAGAACCGTTTCGGGATTCGTCCAGCCCGCCGAGCCAGATGCCCAGCAGTAACCGCGGCCGCCATCGCGGCCGCCATCGCCGGCGGGTCGGCAGCCCGTGTCACCGCACTGGCCAACAGCACCGCGTCGCAACCCAGTTCCATCGCCAGCGCGGCATCACTGGCAGTGCCGATGCCTGCGTCGAGCACCACCGGAACGCCGGCCCGGCTAACGATCATCGCGATATTGTGTGGATTGGCAATACCTAAACCGGTACCAATCGGTGACCCCAGCGGCATCACCGCCGCACAACCAGTGTCTTCTAGCCGGCGGGCTAACACCGGATCATCGTTGGTGTAAGGCAGCACCACAAACCCGTCATCGACCAATTGCTCTGCTGCCCGGACTAATTCGACAGCATCGGGAAACAGAGTCCGTTCGTCGGCGATCACTTCAAGCTTGACCCAATCAGTGTGCAGCGCCTCACGAGCCAACTGCGCCGTCAGCACCGCCTCTGCCGCACCTCGACACCCTGCAGTGTTGGGTAATACCGCGATACCCAGGCGCTCAAGCAGCTCAATCAAACCAGTCCCGCCCTCGGCGTCGACCCGACGCAGTGCCACGGTGGTCAGCTCGGTGCCTGATGCGACTAATGCGTCCTGCAGCACCGCAAGATTGGCCGCTCCCCCAGTGCCCATAATCAGCCGTGAGGAAAAGCTGCGGCCGGCGATAATCAGTTTCTCGGAATCAACCACCTTGCACCGCCGTCACCACCTCGAGCCGCACTGGCTGAGACGATGCGCGCAGCTCAGCAACTGCGGTTGACCAGCTAGCCCGCGGCAACACCGAACAGTCCACCGCCACCGCAATGCCGCGGTCCGGATACCCCAGCGACTCCAGCAAAGCGGCAACCGTGATCTGGTCGTCGACTTCATGATGTTGGGCATTAACAATGACGATCACCGACAAATCATTTCAGAGCACCCACCACAGCAAGCTCGGACATGATCTGTTCGGCGGTCCATGGCGCTAGCAGAAAGCCGGACCGGCCGTGGCCGGTCGCCACCAAGGTGCGCGAATCCACACGACGCACCAGCGGCAGATTATCCGGAGTCATCGGACGCAGCCCGGCAGCACATTCAACCAGCTCAAACTCCCCCAGCGCCGGCAGCACAGTGCACGCGTCGTCCAATAAGTCACGCACACCCGAGACCACCGGCGCAGTGTCACGACCGTGTTCGTACTGGGTGGCCCCAACCACCACCCCGTCCGCGCGTGGCACCAGATACACCTGCCGACCATGCACACGAGCCCGGATCACCCGCCGCGGTATTGGCATACAACCTTTTCGCCAACGCAACCGCAGCACCTCGCCTTTGACCGGACGCACCGGCAAACCCGGCCACAAAGTTGGGGCATCAATGCCGTTGGCAATCACAACTACGTCGCCGTGCACGCTGGCCAGCTCAGCTGCCGGGGCTGCCCACTGAACTCCACGGCGTTCGCAATCCGCACACAGCGCTTCCAACACCGCGCGGTTATCCACCGCCAGTTCGGTTGGCGCCCGAAATCCGTGTCGAATACCTTGCGCCAGTAGGGGTTCGATATCGCGGACCGCTGATTCCCAACACACCGGATGCCCCTGAGCCGACAACCATTCCGCGACGGTACGCAGGTCAGCAATGTCAGCCCGGTCCACCGCCACTACTAGCGACTCACGTGCCGTGACCACTCCCGCCGGTAAGCCGTCCAGAAAGCCACCTTGGCTGCGCCATAATTGCAGTGACTCAAGACCAATCCGCAGCAACCGTTCCTCACCGGGCCAGCCTTCGCTGTGTGGAGCCAACATGCCGCCAGCAACCCAGGACGCGCCATACCCGCCAGTCCGATGCACCCGCACCGACCATCCCGCACGCGCTGCCCGGCGGGCTATCGACAATCCGATAATGCCGCCACCAATGACGGCTAACGATCCGGCAGAAAGGTTCGATCGCATCGTCTGCCACGCTAGCGGTTAGCGTCATATGGTGCACGAACACCTCCGCCCTCCCGCTGAACGGCTGGCTACCGCAAAGCTTTATTTGTGCACCGACGCTCGCCGTGAGCGCGGTGACTTAGCCGAGTTTGCCGACGCCGCCCTAGCCGGCGGGGTTGATGTCATCCAACTGCGTGACAAAGGTTCGCCTGGGGAGCGGCAGTTCGGTCCGCTGGAAGCCCGCGACGAGTTAGCGGCGTGCGCCATTCTCGCCGCTGCCGCCCACCGGCATGGCGCCTTGTTCGCGGTCAATGACCGGGCCGATATCGCACGCGCCGCAAGCGCCGACATCCTGCACCTCGGGCAGGGCGATCTGCCGTTACCGGCGGCCCGGGCGATTGTCGGCCCCGGCATGCTGATTGGCCGGTCAACCCATAACGCCGACCAGGCTGCCGCCGCACAGGACGAGGATGTTGACTACTTCTGCGTTGGGCCGTGTTGGCCAACGCCAACCAAGCCGAATCGACCGGCACCGGGCCTGCCTGTGGTGCGGATCGTCGCCGAGGAGAACCCGCGTAAAAGCTGGTTCGCGATCGGCGGGATCAACGCCGAACGCCTGCCAGAAGTGCTAGCCGCCGGCGCGCGCCGGGTGGTTGTCGTGCGGGCGATCACCGCTGCCGCTGATCCGCATGCCGCGGCTCAACGGCTTAGTTCGTTGCTCGCAGCAGCGAACTAAGCCGGGAGTTCAGTTGTGACGGCACCTCGTCGGCATCCCCGGGCATACACCAGACGAAAACCCCCGCTTCCACCTCGATCGTGCACGGCAACCGGCTCCGCCACTGGGTGTCGGGGTCGAGAAACACCGTGGCTAACGCCGTACGTAACCGACACCACGAAGCAGCAAACCCAGGATGCAAAGGTAGGTTCGTGACCTGCTCCTCACCGACCCAGCGCAGATCAACGCTTTCCCGATTCGGCCGAGTAGGGAGCAATTCGCGGGCATCAGCGACCACTGTGGTGTAGGTCCAGCGGGTTTCATTCACTCCGCAAACCTCAGCGGTAACCACCGCCGCCCGCACCGCGAGTTGCTCGGCCGATACGCCGGCTTCTTCAGCGGCTTCCCGCACAGCGGCCTGTTCCGGTGTTTCATGACTGTCACAAGCACCCCCCGGCAAACCCCACGTACCACCCTGATGGCTCCACGGCGCCCGATGTTGCAGAAGTACCGCAGGGGTCCCGTCAGCTAGCGGAGCCCGCAGGAGCAAACCAGCGGCACCATATCTTCCCCAGTAACGAGCGCCGCTGTCGCAGACCACCCATCCGTCGCCGTCGCCACGCACGTGGTTAAGAATATGCCGTTGTCCGCTGCTGCCCGTCGAATGTGCAGCTTGTGAACGCCAAAAGACCGATTTTTCGCACAAAACTGCACAGTCGGCAGAAGTACCCGCCAACACGCTCTTAAGATTCACTTATCGAGTTTTCGGAACACGGCCAACAGATGGGGTCGATCAATCGTGACGGTTGAGCTGGCACACCCGACGACCGAACCGCAGGGATTGCGGTCACCGGCCGAGCCAGACCATCCTCGGTGGTGGTTTATCTCGACCACCCCGGGCCGCATCCTGACCATCGGTATCGTCCTTGCCACGCTGGGAGTGGCCACCGCGTTTGCCACCTCAACCACGATCTATACCCGCCAGCAGGTGTTGACTATGGTGCTCAACCACACCGAGCCGTTGTCTTTCTCCGCAGCACGGCTTTACACCACGCTGTCAGTAGCCGACGCAGCAGCTGCCACCGCGTTCATCGCCCAGACCGAGCCCAGCGCAGTGCGGCAACGCTATG
>JAIENC010000192.1 GCA_019751635.1 Mycobacteriaceae bacterium | reverse complement strand
CCTAGCTCGGGGGCCACCAGTGGGGTCGATAGCGGCTGGCTGCCCAAACCGATACGGACACAGCAAAAATCGGCATCCGCCGGTCCGCGTTCCCACATTCGTGGTCCGCCGATCAACGTCCACAACGAATCTGGGCATGGATCGCACCACTCCAGTGCGTAGCGTTGGGCTAGCGCGGTTTCGGTGACAGATCGCCGTAATCGGCCAAGGTAGCCCAGGTATTCGATGCGGTCCCCGGTGATGTCGGCGGCCCCATTCCGATCACGCCCAGCAGCCACCGTGACAAACGTCGACACCAGCATCATGATCGGAAACAACAGCGAACTCGGGTTGTGCGCCAGCACAGCCCCTGAACGCCAGGCCACCACGGTAATACCGAGCGCCATAGCAGCCATCGCCATCGGCACTAGCCGGATCCACCGGCTGGATCGGACCAAGCGGGCTGGTTCCGGTGGTGCTGCCACCGCGGTTTCGCCTGTTGCGAACAAGGGCGATGGCTGCCGGCGCGGTAAGACAAAGCATGTCGTCGCGGCGGTGCGCTCAATCTGATCCATGATCGCCCTCTCTGGTTGCCGCAGAACGTAAGTAACCCGACGAGGGGCCGCAAGTCAGCTGTGGATCGATGCAGACGCCTGGCCCTCGAGAGGGCTAGCGTGTCGATTCTGGATGGGGAGCGCGCAGCTAAGGAGGGGCGTGTTGACTACAGCTAAGGTTTCTGCACCCGAGTGTGGGCTGCGTCGGGTTACCGTGCACACCGGCACCGGCAATCTCGACGTGGTGCTGCCCGCCGAGGTTCCTCTTGCCGCCTTAATGCCGGCGATAGTCGATATCCTTAGTAGCCAACCCAATGCTGATCCGCTTAGCCAGACAACACCACATGATCTGCAGCTTTCCCGCCCCGGCCAACCTGCGCTCAACGCGTTAACAACGTTGGCGCAAAACGGTATTCACGATGGCGCCACGCTCGTTCTGACCAGGGCTGGAACCGATCTACCGGCCCCCCGTTTCGACGATCCCGCCGAAGCGATTTCGGCTGTCCGCGCCAATACCGTACGCCCCTGGAACCGGCGTGCCGCCCAACTCACCGCCGTGGTGACCGCAGGATGGCTAACCGGGATGATCGGCTTGACGCTGATTTATCACGCCTTTCATAGCTCAGAAAAATCTTTTCCAGCAAGCACTTTCGGGATACTGACGGTTAGTGCGGTCCTTTCATCCACGGTGTTAGCACACCGCGCTAGTCAAGACCCGCTAGCCGGGTTGCCCCTTAGCCTGTTTACTACCGCACTATCCGCACTGGCCGGTTTTGTGGTGGTGCCCGGCAGCCCCGGCGCTCCGCATCTTTTGCTCGCCACCGCGGCGGGGGCGGCTACGGCGATAACAGCAATGCGGGTAACCGGCTGCAGCACTGTCCCCTTGACTGCAGTCTGGGTGTTCGGTGCGACGATCGGAGTCGCCGCCTTAGCCGGGGTGCTATCCGGGGCGCCCCGGCAAGCTATCGGCTCCCTCTCCGCGGTGCTCTGCCTTGGCTTAGTAGAAATCTCGCCATGGATGTCCATTCGGTTAGCTGGGTTAGCGCCGCGACTACCCTCCGAAACCGCTGACTCCCACCTCGCCGTTGACCCAGATCTCTTGGTGCGCAAAGCAGGCCGAGCTAGCGATGGGATAGTGGCGCTAGTCTTAGCTTTCTCTTCTTCTGCTGCGGTCAACGCCATCAGCACGGCAATCCCTTCTGGCGGAAGCAAAGTGGAGTTAAGCGGTATCGGCTTTGCCGGCCTGGTCGGATTCGCACTGCTCCTGCGGGCTCGTTCGACAACCGATCTGCAACAAAGAGCGATCCTGCTGGGCAGCGGAGTCATCACCTGGAGTGGCACATTCGTTGTTGTCGTAGCCAACTGGCCGCAGTACACACCATGGCTCGTCACGGCCGCAACACTGCTGACCGCCGGTGTGCTGTATTGGGGTTACGCCGAACCACGAATGCCTTTCTCACCGTTGGCTAATCGGGTTGTGCAGCTCAGCGAATATCTCGCCCTGGCGGCTAGCGTGCCTTTGGCCGGCTGGCTATGCGGCCTGTATCGAATCGTCCCCGAACTGCGAGTGCTACTTACGTGAGCGCCTGGCACACCCTCCGCCGGCTAACCGTGATCGCCCTCGTCGCGCTGGCCGGGTTGAGTTCTGCCACTGCTCGAGCCGTTGCGCCGCCACCGATCGACCAGAAGTGGCTGCCGCAACCGGCAGCGCCAGCACCACCGCAACCAACCGTGCAGCGTGACATGTGCACCCCCGCGTCAGCCAGTGCTCGGTTAAGCCGGTCCGCTCCATCGCCTCAGCTGGCGCAGCTTGGCTTGGCGCAGGTCTGGTCGCTGACACGCGGCGCCGGTCAACGCGTTGCGGTCATCGACACCGGCGTCGCACCGCACCAGCGGCTGCCCAAACTGGTGGGGGGCGGCGATTATGTCTCTACCGGGGACGGAACCCAAGACTGCGATGGACACGGCACCGTGGTAGCCGGAATCATTGCTGCCGCAAGCAGTCCGGCTGACGATAGTTTCAGCGGTGTCGCCCCCGAGGCCACCATAATCAGCATCCGTCAGTCCAGTACCAAATTCGCGGCGGCCGCTGATCGGTCCGGCTCTGGTTTCGGCGATGTCGAGACCATGGCGAAAGCGGTCCGTACGGCCGCCGATCTCGGGGCTTCGGTGATCAACATTTCTGCTATCGCGTGCGTTCCAGTCGGATCAGGACTCGACGATCGCGCTCTCGGTGCCGCACTGGCCTATGCGGTAGATACCAAGAACGCCGTGGTGGTCGCGGCCGCCGGAAATACCGGCGGCGCCGACCAGTGCCCACCACAACAATCTCCGGCATCGTGGGACACCGTTACGGTTGCGGTCAGCCCAGCCTGGTACGACGATTACGTGCTCACGGTTGGCTCGGTCACTGTTAAAGGTGCACCCTCGACATTCACGTTGGCCGGACCGTGGCTGGATGTCGCCGCCCCCGGCGAAGCGGTGATATCGCTCAGCACCGACGGCAAGCAGATGGTTAAGACGCTTGGTACACAAAACAATTCGACTGGATTGCAGGGAACTAGCTACGCCGCCCCCGTGGTCAGTGGGCTCGCCGCGCTGATCCGAGCACGCTTCCCAACCATGACAGCACGGCAGGTCATGCAACGCATCAAAACCACCGCACAGCACCCACCCGACGGCTGGGATCCATTCGTTGGCAACGGAATCATCGACGCCTACGCCGCGGTCAGCACCGACTCTGCCCCACGCGCTACAGACCACCCGCCCGCCGGTGCCGCACCGCCCAGCGCCGCACCCCCGCCCCCGGCACCAGCGGACCGTCGGTCCCGGCAAGTCGCGTTTACCGGCACGGCGATCTGCATCGCAGCACTGGTGATGGCGTTGTCGGGTGGCGCAGTAACCAGACGGCTAGCGCGGAGCCGCCACAACGGTATCCCAGGCCACTAACGCGTTCTGTTTACTCAACTCCGGCCCACCGGGCAGTACCGCCACCATCGGCCATGGCGCCGGACTCGCCTCCAATGGCAGGCCCAGATCGCGGGCCGCATCAGCATCATGGAGGGAAAACCGCACTCCGGTATCGGTAATGAGGTATTGCGTATCGCCGTTGGCTTTGCCGCCAGCTGCGTCCTGGAAAAACCGCACCGCGCGCACATAAGCACTATGTCCTGGCGGTAGGTACACCGCGTCCACGGCAGGACCATCGTTGTCTGCTTGGGAAAGCGATACCGGCGCTAAGCCAGCCGGAATAGGCAAGCCGGTGCCTGCCAGAAACGAGAGGGCTTGCCCTGGTTCCCAAACCGCACACAGCGTGGCATCGCTCTGCGTTACCGGGATCAAGAACCCCAACGGCTCAACCGGCCCGCCCGGATGAGACTCGGCTTCGCCGGTGAGCTGCGACGTGGTGATTGGTGGAGCCTCCGGCACCGCATTCACTAATGCCTGCGAAACAGCCCGTGGCACCATGCCCACCAACCGCAGCGCATGCGTCACGACGGGGTCGGCAAGATTCACCACGGCCCGGTGCCCGTGGTGGAGCAGATATGTCGGCGCACCAGAGTCAGGCGCTACCAAGACGCTCTGTTCGGGAGCTAGCCAACGCAGTGCCGGGCCGGTTTCGAGCCCCAGAACCACCGTCGTGGCCGGGGATGCGGGCGCGCGGGAGTCACAGATCGCCCATCTCGACTCCTGAGTTACCGGGCTCAGGCTTTGCGGGGCACCCGGAATGCCTAGCAGCGGACCACGTTTGATACCAACTAAATCCGAGTCAAGCACTGGTTTCGGGTTAGCATTTGTTGCCGTAGCTAACCGCGCTGAAGCCAGATTCAGCGCCGGATGCCACGTATCACCTATGCGCACATACAGCGCCCCGGAATCCCGGTTCAGCACCATTGAGGTAGCACCGAGCGCAGCTGGTGGGCGCTGGAAACCAAAAACCGCAGCTGCCGCCAGCATGACGGCCGTTAATGCGCACCCCACCAGTAACGGTGCCGAACCAGCCGGCTCGTAATCGGGACCGATGTCTCGACCACATAGTGCGGACTCCATCCGGCGCAAGAGAAATCGATAATCACTACATTGCAGCCGACTCGTCATCAATTTTGACCATAGCCCGATACTCGAGCGCGCAACTCCGCCAGTCCACAACTGCAGACAGTAAAATTGCCGTGGTGTGGGTACGGAACACCGCAATGTTCGTGGGTATCGTTGCGTGCTTAGCCGCCCCTACCATCAGCCCGGTCACGCTGCCGACCGCCGCCGCCAACAACTGCCCCGAAGTTGAGGTGATCTTCGCCCGTGGCACCAATGAACCGCCCGGAGTCGGGCTAGTGGGTCAGGCGTTTGTCGATTCCTTGCATCAGCAGACCGGTAAGAACATTGGGGTGTACGCAGTGAATTACACCGCTGGTCAACTGCAGCTCCATGGCGGCGACGGCGCCAAAGACGCAATTTCGCATATCACCATGATGGCAAACCAGTGTCCCCGCACACCACTGGTCTTGGGCGGCTATTCACAGGGCGCCGATGTCATGGACATCGTGAGCGGAGTTCCCTTCGGCGGCATCAAGTTCGGCAGTCCGCTGCCCGCTCAATACGCCGCTAACGTTGCAGCGGTCGCGGTCTTCGGCAACCCGTCCAACCGGGCTGGCGGTTCGCTGCCGAAACTGAGCCCACTATTCGGCGCAAAAGCTATCGACATGTGCAACCCCGGTGACCCGATCTGTCACGCCGGTCCCGGCAATGACTGGATTGATCACACCGACGGCTATGTACCGCTATACACCACTGCTGCAGCCACTTTCGCTGCTAGAAAATTGATGCAGGCAGCAAGATAAGGTCTGCGTCGGAATTGGTGCAACACGCCGCCCACGGCGACACTCCCCGGGATAGGCCTTACTGCGCCGAACGTAGAGCTCGGGTGATTGAGGTCCGCAGCGAAAGTTCATCGTCGGGTGGGTAGTCCACGCCCAGGAGGGTTAAACCGCGCGCCGGCGCAACCGCAAAGTCACTGGACCGCTGCGCTGAACCCAGCAGGCCGTGACACCAGGCAGCGGTGCGGCGATGCTCACCAACCGCGAGCAGCGCACCAACCAGGGAACGCACCATAGACCAGCAGAATGCATCGGCGGTGACGTACGCAGTGATCAGATCGCCATCACGTAACCAATCCAGCCGCTGTAAATCTCGGATGGTGGTGGCGCCGGCGCGATGACGACAGAACGCGGCGAAATCATGCAGGCCCAATAAGCCTTGCGCCGCAACGCTCATCGCATCAACATCTAAGGCGCGCGGCCAAGTCGTCACATAGCGTGCCAAGTGTGGCTCTGCCCCATAAGGCGCAGTCGATATCCGGTACGCGTAGTGCCGCCGCAATGCCGCAAATCGCGCGTCGAAACCCGCTGGGGCACGGGCAATGTCGCGAACACGCACATCGCCAGGCAAAAACCGGGCAAGCCGACGCAACAACGGCAGAAACTCTGCATTATCGTCTCGCGGTGCTCGCGAATAAGCATGCGGCAGCGCAGTGAACGGCACATCAACGTGGGCTACCTGGCCGGTGGCATGAACCCCGGCATCCGTGCGACCAGCGGCGCCGAGTCGGACCGGCGTACGAAACACCGTCGAGAACGCCGCCTCGAGAACGCCAGCGACCGTCCGCTGGCCATCCTGCGCCGCCCAGCCCGCGAAATCAGTTCCGTCGTAGGCAATATCGAGCCGAAGACGAACATGCCCGGCCGTGCTGTCAGCAAGACCGGGCAGTCCAATGTCACTCGGACTTGTCAGCGTCCTCGTCCTTGGCGTCCGCATCAACCGCGGTAACCTCAGCCGGCTCGTCGGCGACCGCTTCGTTGACTTTCGTGGCGGCACTCTGGGCACCAGACACCCGCCGAGCCCGATCGGCTTCGGAAGTCACAGTCTTTTCCCGAACTAGTTCAATGACAGCCATCGGAGCGTTGTCGCCTTGACGCGCTTCAACCTTGATGATGCGGGTGTAGCCACCGTTGCGGTCAGCATAGAACGGACCGATTTCGGCAAACAAAACATGCACCACATCTTTGTTGCGAATCTTCTTGAGTACTTCGCGCCGGTTGTGCAGTGCACCCTTTTTGGCATGAGTAATCAGCTTCTCCGCGTACGGCCGAAGCGCCCGAGCTTTGGGCTCCGTGGTTTTGATCCGCCCATGCTCAAATAGCGACGTAGCTAAATTTGCCAAAATCGCTTGCTGATGCGAGGACGACCCGCCGAGGCGACTACCCTTGGTGGGCTTGGGCATTGCTAATCCTCCTTGGTCGTGGAGCGCGAGCCACCTAGGCCCGGCCCCTCTTCGGGCCGCTGCACGACCCGCATCGTCCTCGGGCTGTTACCAGCCCGCATCGTCGTAAGGTTAAAGCTGTTCTGTTTCTGCGTAGTCCGGCTCGTCATAGCTGACATCGGTTGACCACGTACCCGTAGCAACGTCGTACCCGGCGACCTCGGACGGGTCGAACGTCTGCGGGCTGTCCTTGAGCGACAGACCTAACTGGTGCAGTTTGATCTTGACTTCGTCAATGGATTTCTGGCCGAAGTTGCGAATGTCGAGCAAATCGGATTCGGTCCGTGCTACCAGCTCGCCAACGGTATGCACACCTTCGCGCTTAAGGCAGTTGTACGACCGCACCGTTAAGTCCAAGTCGTCGATAGGCAGCGAGAACGAGGCAATGTGATCCGCCTCGGCCGGCGATGGACCGATCTCAATACCTTCGGCCTCCACATTGAGTTCCCGAGCCAGGCCAAACAATTCAACCAGCGTCTTACCGGCTGAGGCCAGTGCGTCCCGGGGGGAGATTGACCGCTTGGTCTCGACATCGAGGATCAGTTTGTCAAAGTCGGTGCGCTGCTCGACACGAGTGGCCTCGACCTTGTAGGTCACCTTGAGCACCGGCGAATAAATGGAATCAACTGGGATGCGGCCGATTTCAGCACCAGAAGCCCGATTCTGCACGGCCGGCACATAGCCACGTCCACGCTCGACAACCAGCTCGAGCTCCAACTTGCCCTTGTCATTCAAGGTGGCGATGTGCATATCAGGGTTGTGCACCGTAACACCGGACGGCGGCACAATGTCACCGGCAGTAACCTCACCAGGACCCTGCTTACGCAGATACATGGTCACCGGCTCATCCTCGTCGGAAGACACCACTAAGCCTTTGAGATGCAAAATAATGTCGGTGACGTCTTCTTTGACCCCGGGAACCGTGGTGAACTCGTGCAGCACCCCATCAATACGGATGCTGGTCACTGCCGCACCCGGAATGGATGACAGCAGCGTGCGGCGCAGTGAATTGCCCAAGGTGTAACCGAAACCAGGCTCTAACGGCTCGATCACGAACTGTGATCGGTTTTCGGCAACAACCTCTTCGGACAATATCGGTCGCTGTGAGATCAGCATGGGTTTTCTTCTCCTTCTCGGCACCCACTATTTGATGCCGCTCAGGTTGTCCGG
>JAIENC010000103.1 GCA_019751635.1 Mycobacteriaceae bacterium | reverse complement strand
TGGTTTCCGCAAGGGCCGTGGAAGGCATTCTGCGTGATCCGCGGGTGGCCGCCGCCACGCTTACTGGCAGTGAACCGGCCGGCCAATCCGTGGGTGCTATCGCCGGCGACGAGATCAAGCCCACCGTGCTGGAGCTCGGCGGTAGCGACCCCTACATCGTGATGCCGTCAGCGGATCTGGATGCAGCAGTCACCACCGCGGTCACCGCCCGGGTGCAAAATACCGGGCAGTCCTGCATCGCCGCCAAACGCTTCATCATCCACACCGATGTGTACGACAAATTCGTTGACCAGTTCGTCGCCCGCATGTCCACGCTGCGGGTCGGCGACCCCACCGACCCGAGCACCGACGTTGGTCCGCTCGCTACCGAGCAAGGCCGCGACGAAGTGGAGACACTCGTCGATGAGGCCGTCGCCGCAGGCGCGATCATCCGCTGCGGCGGCAAGCGGCTCGAGCAGCCAGGGTGGTTCTACCCGCCTACGGTGATTACCGATATCACCCGGGAAATGCCGCTTTTCACCCAGGAAGTGTTCGGCCCAGTCGCTTCGATGTACCGAGCCGCCGATATCGACGAAGCCATCGAGATCGCTAACGCCACCACGTTTGGCTTGGGCGCCAACGCCTGGACCCGCGACGACAACGAACAACGGCGCTTCATCGATGACATCGAAGCCGGTCAAGTCTTCATCAACGGTATGACGGTGTCCTATCCGGAGCTGCCGTTTGGTGGTGTCAAACGGTCTGGCTACGGCCGGGAACTTGCCGGCCACGGCATCCGGGCATTCTGCAATGTCAAAACCGTCTGGGTGGCCTAAGGGTGTGCCTGCGCTGGCTATCAGCGTGGTTGTGAGCTTTCGTGGTAGCCGGTAGCGGCAATCTCTGATTTCGCTGTCCCGGTAGGCAGGTCATGAATAACGGCATTCACTGCGTCATAGACACTCTGGTACACCTGCTCTTTAACGTCTTGAATTCGATAGGCAATCTCGACCCCCACCCCGGTCAGCACACCGAGAATCAGGCAGGCTCCGCCCACTGCTGCCGACGCCACCGCATAGCCGTAGTAACAGCAGGAAGCAGCCGCCGCCTCCGCAGCCACGTACTGGCTCTCCTGGACCATTTCGTCGTATGTCCGGCAGTAGGCCTTAGCAGTCACGCTCGCCAGCACCAGCACCAGCCGGTACATCGCTAGCAAGTCGCGCGCACCTTCAACCCCATAGGACTGGATTGTCAAGATCTGAACCAGACCGTCATCGGCTAGCGACATCGCGTTCACCAGCTTGCGCAGCCCCTTGTTACAGGTTGCGTAGATATCCGCGACCAGACCAGACCACTGGCTCGAGTCGGGATTAGCGTGCACCAAGATCTGCGAAATGCCCTCAATCTGAGCGCTACTGGCATGGAAGTCACCCCCCTGGTCGGGAGGACCAAATCCGTTCAGGTATTCCAAAGTTTGAATGACGACCACCGCCACACCGAGATACTTAACCACCCACCGCGGGTCGGTCCCGCTGAGCCTGACCGCCGCCGAAGCTTCGGCGAAGGCCGTAGTCAGCTGCAGAACCGGGTCTATGCCCCGCACCGGATCTTGAGCGCCGGGGTGCAAAGAATATCCGGGGAGGGACCACGATTCCATCGGAACGGCCGCGGCCTCGGCCACCACAACTGCGCCTGCGGCTATTTTGGCAAGTGAATTCAGAAAATCTTCAGACAATGTTTGGCATCCCTAATATGACGCGTATCGCGGGATACCACCTGTTCAGCACCGTGCGTAGTCTAACAAAACAATTCTGTTGATACGGTTTTTACCGCGAATCGCCGGCTAACCAAGCCGAAATCGGCAGCTAGGCCGTACGCCACGCACAGCACTGGCAAGCAGCACCTCGCGGGCCGTAGCAAGCTCGTCCAGCCGGATCGGCCGGATCGCGATCGGCCTGCCTTCGGCGCGCGCACGCTCAAGCACCAGCGCGCGAGTGACGCTGGGAAGAATACGGCCGTCCAACGGCGGTGCGGCCAGAACGCCGGCCTCATCGACGATCAGCACCGCTGCGGTGGCCGACTCCAACACAAAACCGTCCAAGTCGACGAGCAACGGATGCGCGGGCGCGACCGCCGCACTGAGTGCATCCAGCCAACGGCGGTCACCCCACTTGTGTGAGCCGATCCCGCCGGGGACGGTGACCGGCTCCAGCCGCTCCGGGGGCCCAAGAACGGCCGGCGGTCCGGGCTCAACGTGCACGTGACCGCTTGGGGCAGCGAGCAGACGCACACGGCCAGCGCCCGATGCTGCAGCGATGATCTCCTCCTCGAGTACCGGCGGGAGGTCCAGCCCGTACAGCGACTTCATCGATGCACGCAATCGGTGCAGGTGCCGGTGCAGCTGGACCGGCACCCCGTTGTGCACCTTGATCGTCTCCAGCAGACCACCGCGTGCGTCGGGACGCGGTGCAGGGCACGGGGAGAATCGGCCGGGCTGCGGAGCCACCCCGAGGCTAGGAGCCGGCGCCAGGCGGGCACCAATCGCCTGCAACAGCGGCCGGGCCTTGTCGTAGGCTTCGGCCGCTTCAGCGGCGGGATCCGAATCGGCGACGATACCGCCGCCCACATCGAGCCAGATTCGCTCGCCGAAACATTCGAACGTGCGGATCACCACACTGAGTTCAAGCCCGCTGACCGGAGACGCGAATCCGATCGAGCCGGTGAAAATCTCCCGGGCACTAGACTCCAGCTCGTCGATGGCGCCGATCGCGGCAATCTTGGGCGCTCCAGTGACCGAGCCGGCCGGAAAGCTCGCCCGTAAGAGATCCGCGTCGTCGGTGTCGGGGCGCCGCTGCGCAGCAACCTCGGACACCAGATGCCAAACACCCGGGTGGGCCTGAACGGCAGCAAGTTGTGGCACACGCACGGACCCGACTTGGGCGATTCGACCGAAATCGTTACGTACCAGGTCGACAATCATGATGTTCTCAGCACGATCCTTGGCACTGGCCACTAGATCCGCACACGCTTGTTCAGCAGACTCAGGTACCCGCCGGCGGGTGCCCTTGATCGGCCGACTACTCACCTGCTCGCCGTGGCGCTCAAGAAACAACTCCGGCGATAGACTCGCCACCGCTCCCCACGCACCGGCGAGATACGCACCACGATCCGGGCGCAGCGCAGCGGCAGCCGCCGCAAATAGGTCCACGGGCGCTCCAGTCAGCACCGAGTCCAGCCGGATCGCGACGTTAGCCTGGTAGAAATCGCCATACCCGATGCGGTCCCGAATCGCCGCTACCGCCCGCGCGTGCCCTGCCAGCGAGGGGGTCATTCGCCAGGGCCGGGTGCTCACCGGACCAGGAACATGCCGAGCCCTGAGCCGCGCAGCAAACTCGTCACGACGGGCCCGCAGCGCCACATCACGCTCCGGTGTCCATAGCGCCTCAAACCACCACTGCCCCGCTGCGTCGAGCCGAAAAAGGTGGTCATAGAAGGCCAGCACGAACGGCGGCAACAAACGCGGCCGCTGCGCCGGGCCGTCGGTCAGTGCGTAACCGAGATAGCCAAACCAGCCGCCGCCAACGAAACCCGCTGGCGCATCCCGCGGGCAGGGGCCGGCATCGGCAAGCACAGCCAACGGATCGGTATCCGGCGGCGCGTGCCGAATCGGGCAGGAACCGACCAGCGCCCCCCCACCTGCCCAGCAACCAACCAGAGCGAACGGGTCGGGGTCAGCCCGCACAAGTAGCGCTTCGTGGCCCGGGGCAATACCGCCGTCAAGGGCTTCGCGCAGCGCAACTGTCACGGATGGCATCGTGTCACGAAACCGGTACGCTCAACTTCGCAGAACCGCAACCAGACCACCGGCATCGCTACGGTTCGCAATCTGAACACTGAATTGACAAACCCGATACCACCGCAAAATCGTGATCTTCATGCCGCCATAACGGCTTGTGGCCAGCATCGGAGCACGTATGCTCGGTCGCCTCGGGCAAACTTACCGGCGACTGCCGATCACACTCCTGCAAGGAGGGCTATGCACACACTGCGTGATGCTGTGGCCGGGTCCGCACTGACCGGCGATGTCACACCCAGCGATCGCATGGAGCGATTTTTCGCCGAAAACCCGACCCTGCAAACGCCCTATCTGGTCATGGACTTAGACGTCGTATGCGACCGCTACCTGCGGCTGCGCCAAGCTCTGCACTGCGCAGATATCTACTACGCAGTCAAAGCCAACCCCGATCCGATCGTTTTACGCACCCTGGCAAATCTCGGCTCACGTTTTGATGTGGCCAGCATCGGAGAGCTCGACCGCTGCCTAGACCTCGGCATCGACCCCTCAGTACTATCGTTTGGCAACACGATTAAACATGAACGCGATATTGCCGGCGCAGTCGAACGTCAGGTCACCCTCTTCGCCGTCGACTGCGACGAAGAGCTCACCAAAATACTTCGCCAGACCACCCACGGCACCGTGCTAGTTCGGCTCGCCACCACGTCAACCAGTGCGGAATGGCCGCTGAACGACAAGTTCGGCTGCGCCCCAGAGCAGGCCGAGCACTTACTGTTGCGTGCCGCTGACAACGGTGTTCACGTCGGGGTGTCTTTCCATGTGGGCTCACAACAACGAGACCTGACGGCGTGGGAAGCACCCTTGGCCGAGGCCGCCGCGCTGGCTGAGTCGTTGGCGCAGCGGGGACACCAGCTCAGCACCGTAAATCTGGGTGGCGGCATCCCCGGAAACCACCTGCGCCGCACATCGCCGATCGAAGACTACGGCAGCGCCATTGCGCAAGCGCTCCAGCGTCATCTCGGTGGGCTGAACGTGCACTACATGATCGAGCCGGGACGATACCTGGTCAGTGACGCGGGCATCATCCGCAGTGAGGTCCTGCTCGTCACCGAGAAGCTGATCGACCAGGGCCGCCGTTGGGTCTATCTCAACGTGGGCCGATATAACGGTTTAGCCGAGACAGAGGACGAGGCTATTCGCTACCGCATGCGCTGCCCACGTGCCACTGGCGCCTTGATGGATTCGGTTGTGGCGGGCCCCACCTGCGACTCAGCAGACATCATCTACGAGAATGAGCCATACCCGTTGCCGAGTGATCTCATGATCGGTGACTACGTCGACGTGCTCTCCGCTGGCGCATATACAGCGTCATATGCCTCAGTCTGGTTTAACGGGTTCGAGCCGCTAAAGACGTATCATCTGCCGGCCTCCCTACCCGTCGAACTCCCCGTGAAATGAGGACCATGAGCTCCGACTTACGCTATGGCCGGCTGCTCGGCCCGGTCGTCATCATCGGCTTCGGATCGATTGGGCGGGGTGTGCTCCCGCTCATCGTGCGCCACTTCGAGGTGGCCAGCGAAGACATTGTGGTGATCGCACCAAACGCCGAAGGCGACGCGATCCTCAAGGAATACGGGGTGCGCCGGATCGATGGCACGCTGTCCCCGGAGAACTACCGTGACCTGCTTGCCCCGCTGCTCGATGGTCCGGCACCGTTCGTGGTGAACGTCTCGGTGGATACCTCGTCGGTGGATGTGCTGCATCTGGCCCGCGCACATCACGCCCTATACATCGACACTGTCGTTGAGCCCTGGCCGGGTTGCTATGGCAACGAAACCCTCGAACTGGCCCAACGAACCAACTATGCGCTGCGCCAGAGCCTGCTCGCTGAGCGTCACGCTCACCCCGGCGGCATCACCGCGGTCTCCTGCTGTGGCGCCAACCCGGGCATGGTGTCCTGGTTTGTCAAGCAGGCGTTGATCAACCTCGCGGCGGAGTTGGGGCGTGAGGTTGACCTGCCGCAGTCGCGTCAGGAGTGGGCGCGGCTAATGCGTGACCTAGGTGTCAAGGGCATCCATATCGCCGAACGCGACACTCAGCGGGCTCGCTGGCCACGCAAGATTGGGCAGTTCATCAACACGTGGTCAGTAGAAGGTTTCCTCAGTGAAGGCATGCAGCCCGCCGAGCTGGGCTGGGGAACGCACGAGAAGTGGTTCCCGCCGATGGGCAACCGTCATGACGACCCGACAGCACCGTCCATCTACTTATCGCAACCCGGCGCGGCCACCAAGGTGCGCACCTGGTGTCCGACAGGTGGCGCCCAACACGGTTTGTGCGTCACCCACAACGAGTCCATCTCGATTACTGAATACTTCACACTCACCGAGAACGACCAAGTCACCTACCGGCCAACCTGCCATTACGCGTACCAGCCGTGCGACGAAGCGCTGTTGTCCTGGCATGAAATGTTGGGTGGCCGTGACCCCAGCGAGCACGTGGTCCTCGATGAAGCCGACATCGTCGACGGCATCGACGAGCTAGGGGTACTTCTGTACGGCCATCAACGCAACGCGTACTGGTTTGGCTCGCGGCTGTCTAACGCAGAAACCCGCGCGCTGGCGCCCTACCAAAACGCTACTGGCTTGCAAGTCACCTCGGCGATTCTGGCGGGCATGGTGTGGGCGCTGGAAAACCCTCAAGCGGGCATTGTTGAAGTCGAGGAGATGGATTTTCAGCGTTGCCTGCAGGTCCAGCTACCGTATCTGGGTCCCGTTGAAGGACATTTCACTGACTGGCACCCGCTGCACGAACGGTCGACGCTGTTCCCCGACAACATCGACACAGACGACCCTTGGCAATTCCGTAACGTCTTGGTCCATTAGCGTGCGCGGGTCCATGCACGTGCGCGAGCAGACGTGAAAGCCCCCGACACGCCGAGCGTGCGGGGGCTTTCACGTCTGCTCACCGCAATGCGCTACGGCCGCATCTGGTAGGCGCCGTTAAGCGGTAGCACGTGCTTGTGCCAAACCTCGTCGTAGCAGGCCGGGTCGTTGACCGGGCGTCGAATCATCTGGACCGCCAGGTCGGCTTGCTGGGGTGTGGTTGCGGACTTGCCGTTGAGTTCGACGGCTGACTTGCTGAAATCCCGGACAAAGAGGCCGAAAATTTGGTCAATTAACGGCTCCTGAACACCAGACAAGGCGGCTTCTTCCAAAACCAGCTGCGCGTAAGGCACCATCGCGAAAAGCCCGCCTACAGCAAAAGCAAAGTCGATGTCTTTTTGCTGCGCCGCGTCAGGGGTGGCGGTAGTCAGCAGCTGGATGAGAACGTCGATTTGTTGCCGCAGCAGCGCAACGTTAGGTAGCTGAGCGAACCGATCGAACACCGGGCGCCAGTCATGGAACCGGACCTTTCCTAACCCACCAGTCGGCCCTTGGGTAAACAAGAATGTGTCGTCGGCAGCATCATCGCGGCGGCCAACGCTAGGCAACTGGCTATCCGGTGCAAACAAATAGTTGGCCATGAACTTGCCGAGCAGCCCAATGTTGATATGAACGGTGCCCTCCAACCGCGGCAGCATGCCAATCTCGCGAATGGCGGCCTCGAAGAACATGTCTTTCTCAACACCTTTAGCGGCAATAACGTCCCAGAGATCAGTAATCACCCGCTCCCCGTCGCTGGTGATCTTCGCCTTGGTCAGCGGGCTGTACAGCAAATAGCGGCGGTCATCGGCGCTGGCGCTGCGCATGTAGTCGCTGGCCCGGGTAGCGACCAGCTTCATCGCCGCCAGCCGCAGATAAGCGTCGGTGAGCAGCCTGCGTACGTGGCTAAAGTCAGTGACAACGGTCCCGTACAGGTGGCGATTAGCCGCGTGCGTGACCGCCTCATAAATGGCATGGGTGCAGATGCCGATAGAACCCCAGCCCAAGTTGTACTTACAGACGTTGACCGTGTTCAAGGCGGCGTGGAACGCGTCAACACCGCGATGCAGGATGTCGGCTTCGGTGACCGGGTAGTCGTGCAGCGCATAGTTGGCGACGAAATTCTGCGCGTTCACCACATTCTTGATCACGCTGAACCGCTCATGCTGGGAGTCGGCGACAAAAAAGACGTAATTGTCGGGGCCTTCGCTGCCCTCGATCCGACCGAAAGTGGAGACCATCCGGGCCGCATTCGCGTTGCCGATGTAGTACTTCTGACCGTTGGCCACCCAGCCGCCCTGA
>JAIENC010000138.1 GCA_019751635.1 Mycobacteriaceae bacterium | reverse complement strand
TCCTCAGTCTCGGCAGCGCTCATCCGCTCCAGTGTCCGCCATGCCAGTCCTAACGCCCGGCGCTGGGACCCCCAGCGCCGAAATTCGCGGTTTCTTCGTTACTGGGTGCGGTGTTGAGATAGCCAAGCACCACTGCCAGGCGAGCTCGGGCACGTGCGCATCGACTCTTCACGGTGCCCTCAGCGACATCGAGCATCCGAGCGGTATCAAAGATGGAGAACCCCAACATGTCGACGGCCACCACCGCCGCCCGCTGCTCGACGGGAAGCCGCATTAATGCGCGTTGCACCACGATAGCGGTATCCACCTGGGAGGTACGGTCTGCTACCGGGTATATATCGTCCAGCGGGGTGGTGAAAAGAGCTTTGCTGTGGCGTAGCCGATCGAAGCAAGCGTTGAGCACAATGCGGTGCAGCCAGCTGCTGACGGCCGCGTTGTATCGAAAACTACCTGCGGCTCGGTGTGCTGAAAGCATCGCGTCTTGTAGTGCGTCATCGGCGTCTTCCGGGGTCCGGCTGGTGAGCCGAGCTAGCCGATAGAGCTGTCGGTGATGCCGATAAAACAGCTCTTCAAAAGCGTAGCGATCACCGGCAACGTGGGCGGCTAAGAGCTCCGCGTCACTGCGTTCCGGGCGAGGTATTTTCCGGAAACCCATCGGCGGACAGTAACCAATTAGTGCCTAGCCGGCACTTCACTACGCAGGTGCTAGCTAGCGGCCCGCACTATGAGTTCGGAGATTTCGGTGCGGCTCTTACCGTCGGTGCTGCCTAATGTGGATATCCATACCAGCAGATTGGATGTTGGCGGTGCGGTTTTCAGCTGAATACTGTTATGGCCTGGCTGCAGCAGTGTCGGCGGGGTTAGTGCGGTGGTGTCGTCTAACTTGGCCGGTGTTGGTGTCGACGAAGATCGGATCTCCACCTTGGTTCCGGTGCTGGGAACGTCGAGAGTGACCCAACCGACGACGGTGGGATTGGGCAGTTGTAATAGCAATCCAACCCCGCTTTTGAAGCCGGGGAAAGGAACGGCGTCGGAGTAGGTGTCGGTGGACCAGGCAGAGGCGGGGTCGCCATCGATGGCCATTCCGGCCTGAGCAGGGTTATCCGCGTCTTCGCCGGGGGAAAATACGGTGGCCCGAATGGGTTTGACGACGCTACCTGCAGGACTTGGGGCAGCAGAATTGCTAGAAGTATTTGACGCCGTTGATGGTGCGTTGAGACCAAGCCCGTTTTTATCGAGACCATTTCCGACATCACCAAAGAGACGGCTAAGAATCGACGCCAGTATGAGCAGAGCCACCGCGATGATGGCGAAGCCTGCTGTGGCGCCGATCATGATGCCTCTGCGGCGCCGCGCGTAGGCTTGTGCGGTGCGTCGGGTGGGTTGAGGTAAGCCTGCCAATGATTCTTGTTCGTCGACGGAGTCCAGGTCTTCGGTGCGGTCAGCCACTGCTGTTGCCTGTTGCAGCAAATTTAAAAGCGTTGATGCACTGCGTATTCCGCCATCTTCGTGAATAGCGCGCAGGGTTACCGCGGAAATTTGGACCGGAACATCGGGGTCGATCACACTAGGCTGGACCGGCTGTCCGGCAACATCGAGCTGGGCTGGTTGCAGCCCGCTGCCTGCCCCGAACTCCGGTAATGGCCACCGGTTGACCAACAAGGCATACAACGCCGCTCCTATCCCGCGGATATCGCTTTGCGGGTGAGCGTCAAGCATGGTCGCTGGATAGGCCAGTACGACATTGCCGTCGATGCTGACTCGCACCCGGCTGGGGTGGTCGATCGAGAGGGCAACACCAGCCCGGTGGGCGGCGGCCGCCGCGGCCGTTAAGGACTGCATCGCCCGGACGGCGCCTAGCGGCGAGGGATGGGTGTCGGATACTTCCTGCAACGACCCCCCGCGAATCCACTCCGAGACCACCAAGCCGCCGACATCGGTATCGAAGACATCGAGAATCCGAGCGATGCCGGGGGAACTGATTCGGCTGAGTCGCAGTGTGCGAGAAAGGATTTCTTGGAATTCGTGGTCAGGCAGGATGCGATCTGGGTCGATGAAGGTGAGCGCTACCTGCCGATCCAGTGCGGTATCCAAGGCGTGCCAGAACTGCAAGTGCGGCGTGCCGCCGTGGAAAATCAGCAGACGATAACGCTCTCGAGCGATCCGTGCGCCTGGCACCAAACAAACTGGGTCTGCCGGTCTCTCGATTGGTTGAGGAGACGGCACTACAGCCTCGCGACTCAGATCCAGAGGAATATCGGGTTGGAAATCATCGGGGGCAGCCGATCGTGCTCGTTGGCCGCTTGCAGCGGCAGGGGAAGGGGCGCTGTCCGATGGGCGATCAGTCACCTCCGGTCCTTTCCTTCGCCCTATATTCGCTACCGGTTGTCCAGGCTTACCTTCAGCCGCATTGTTGCTTGCCGCGAACGAATTGCTCTGCTCAGAGTACGTGACCGAGTTGCGGTGAGATGGTTGGCCAAGCCCAGTGCTGCAGAGCTCGGCACCGACCCGCCGGCCGGTTAAACGGCGCACTACCCGCAGTGCGCTATGTACCTCCGGGATCTGAGCGCTAAACATGACCGCAGCCATGATCGGCAGCATGATCAGGGCCAACAGGCACAGCCGTACCAATGATCCCAGCCCGCCGCCACGTGCTGTCAAGATCGACAACCCCAGTAACCGATCCACCACGTGCGCGATCAGCCCAGCGAGCAACGACGCAGTGAGTGTTACCAGAATTGTTCGCACATCCTGGATACAGACCAGCTGATTGCCCTCTGGATGCAGGCTGGCCCGTAGCAGGTAGTAGCTGACAACTGCGCCGGCGAGAAATCCCAGCCCATTAGCTAAGCCCAGGTATCCGGCGACCAGTTCGGGGTCCTGTGTCAGATGGGGAGCCAATAGTGAAGCAGCAACTTTGACACTCGTGATGACAACGATGATCACGATTGGTATCCAGGGTTGTTCGCGGGCATAGAAAACCCGCAACGCCAACAACACCAAGGCATAAGGGACCAAGGTGAACGCTGACAACGCGATCGCCCCACCCAAATAACCGGCATCGACCGCACCGAAATGGCCGTATGCGAATAGCGCACTACCGATCGCGGGTCCCCCGACGGTCATGACGGCTACCGCCGGAATGAGCGTGATCATGGTTAAGCGGATGGCCAGTGAGAGATCGGCGAGCACCGCTGGGGTGTCGTTTGCGGCGGCGTTGCGGCTTAGCCGGGGCATCACCACGGTTAATACCGTCACCCCAATCATGCCGAATGGCAGCATCAACACTAGCCACGTGTAGTTGTAAATAGCTGGGCCAGAAGCCGATGCAGCGCTAGCGATTTGGTTGCCAATAACCAGACCCAGCTGACTGATCAAAACGTAGAGCACCATTGCCGCAGCCATCGCACCGAAACGTTTGAGCCGCTGATCGATACCCCACAGTGGGCGTAGGCTGATTTGTTCGCGGCGGATCGCAACCAGCAGCATTGCGGCTTGCGCGACGACGCCCAGAGTGGTGCCGATGCCCAGGACTAAGAGCTTGGCGTTTCCCATCCGTACCGGATCAACCGAAAGCTGCCCGGGCACTAGGAGATAGATCCCCAAGGTGGCAATCGCCACAACATTGTTGACCACCGGTGCCCATGCCGGCGGCCCAAAAACGTTGCGGGTGTTAAGGATCGCCATGAGAACCGACGTCAAACCATAGAAAATAACCTGCGGCAACAGCAGGTATGCGAAGGCTGTCGTCAAGGGTTCGTTAACTTGCGGAACACGGCCGAGCATTAGTCGCACTAGCACCGGAGCGGCCAGCACCGACAATGCTGTCGTGACCAACAACACGGCGGTCGCCAGGGTGACTAAACGTCGCACAAACGCGCTACCCCCATCGGGGTCTTCACGTTCGGCGCGGGCCAGCACCGGAACAAAGACCGCGGTGAATGTCGCCTCTAAGACCAGGGCGGCAACCAGGTTCGGTAGTTGGTTAGCCACAGTGAATGCACTGGACAACGCGGCACCCAGCATGGTGGCCAAGAGCACAATTCGGGCAAACCCGGTGATCCGACTGATCAGCGTGGCAAACGCCATCCGCCAGGATCGTGATACCAGTGCGGCGTCGGAGAGCTCGGCCTTAACCGGTGGAGGAGTTGATTCATCCGGTTCCGGCATGCGATGACGTGCCGGTGCGGTGGATTCGGATAGCTGCGACTGTCCGCGCTGATCGGTGGGGTTCATACGGGGTGCTTATCGGTTATCCGGTGGTCGACGTGGCGGCCGGGTTGATCGGGTGTGCTTCGGGTAGTGGTTGGGTGAGTAGGCGATATGGAGGGGTCGGGACGGTCTAGATCGGCGCGATCAGGTTGGCCGCGGAAACGGTGCCAAAGCCGTCGGCCGGTGAGTGCCGCCAACACCGCCGCCGCGGCCATGGTAATCGCAAAAAGCACCTTGCCGTAGGCGTTGCAATGCACTGACAACCGAACTGGCTCGCCCAGTGCCAAGCCATCAGCGGTTTGCAGGGCCACATCGACAGCGACCCGCTGGGTGAAGTTCACCTCAATCGGTACCCGAACCGGTAGATAACCTGGTGGCAACTCAATCTCGCCAACATCGGTCACCGTCATCCCAGGTGGGGCGTTGACCTGCAGCCGAACGCGAATAGGCACCGCCAGCCCGTTATGCAGCGCCAGCGGCAGCGGACTGTGTTCGGTAGCCAAGGTGTACGAGCCGCCGGGATTGACGATCTTTACCGCGGCGAACAAATCATTGATGGCATTGCCCACCACGTTGAGCCGCTGCAACGCCAGCCCATTGCGGGTATCGGGTTGGCTGGATTGGCTCAGTGCGCGCAACATGTCCTCGCGCAGTGGCGCGGTGTAGGCAACTCCAGTCAGGCCGGTACGGACATCGGTGACTAATGCCGAGTTCAGTCCCCAAAGCCGGCCAACCTGGTTGCTGATCTCGGCAATGACATTGTCCTCGAACCGGCCGCGGGCCGGCGAGGTGACAGTTGTGGGCTCTAGCTCCGAGCTGAGGGCTGCCGCGTCGCTGACCGCTGCTGACAGTGGCCGTGGTACCGCCAGGCCTGATTGAATCTCGGTGGCTAGCCCGGTAAGGATGGCCTGTGCGTCATCGGCTTTCAGATGCCAGGTTGGTGGTGGCATCAGAATCTGAGTGCGCGGCATCGCATCCACCGTCAGCCCACGCCACAGCAGCGCGCCTAGTGCGTCTTGGCGACGGGCGGTGTCGGAGTCATGTCGCAGCGGCACAGTCAGTGCGGCATCGAGATAAGTCGGTATCGCCGGCTCGGTGCCAGCGGCTGCTAGCGCGGCACCGACTGCCGGGTCGAATGGTGCGGCCACAACTTGGGCGGCAACCCGCCTGGGCGCAGTTTGGGCGCTAGCTTGGGCGTCGAAGTCGACGTCGCGGGCAGAGAAATCCGCGGCAGCGATCACCACGGTGTTGCCGTTGGAATTGAGCAGATCGACTGCTCGGCTGGTTAGCGGGCCGTCGGCTAGCAGAGTGACCCCACGAATCGAGCTGATACCCAAGATTTTGTCGACAATGCGATCGGTGTTTACCGCAATCGCGGTCAGTCCGGGGTCGCCGACCCGGTGCACCGCGCTGAGGTCGGCCTGAGCATAGGGAGACGATGCCACGCATATCCGGTGCGCAAGAGTGCGCAACCGATCCAGCCAGCTGACCGCGGCGGCTTGCCCGGTGCCTGGATGTGTCGATACTGCTGTTGGTTGCGCAGTGCTGTCGGGGGAGTCAGAGACTACGTAACCTGCCGTCATCGCATTGACCGTGACCAGTAAGTCAGGGTCGACAGCCAGACACAACGCCCGGCCAACGGCCCCGTCGGCATCGACTTCGTGGCTAGTGGCGACTTCAGCGGCAGAAAGCAGGGTCTCTAACCGGCCGCCAGGAGCAAGAGAATGCGCGAGGTCATCATCGACCAACCGGACCGGCACCGTGCCCCCGGCGATGCCAGGAGACAGGTGCGGCCGATCAGCAAGCGGCCACAGCATGGTGAGTTGAACTGGTTGCGAGGTGTCTGGCGCGATGATCGCACCTACCGTGCCGGCGGCCTCGCCGGAAGGGGCGTTATCGGGATCGGGCGGCACACCCACCACCGGCAAGAGGAAACGAGCATTATCGAGCCGCGCGGGCGCACCATAATCAGGTGTTCCATTGGCGTTGACGAGTACCGGGAAAATCCCGGGATTTGTGATGGCTAACGACGGGATAGTTGACGATCGCACCGGAGCAGTAAGGGCAAAGCTAGCGTGCTGTCCACGCTGGAGATCGGCCGCAACCGTGATGAACTCCCCCACGGGCTGGTATTGGTCGGTAGCCCCGTCAAGGTTGGTGCGCAAACCAGCCGACGAGGTTACCGCTGGTGCAGCTTCTAGACGGACCACCACGTCGTGCACAGGGCGGTCGCCGACATTGATTACTGTGCCGCTGACCGTGATGACCGGGGGGCTGGTAGTGGTCACCATGTCCGGGGTGACTCGATCGATTCGAACCTGAACGAACGGTGCGGGGCTAGGCTCGCCGGCAACGGCGCGGGGCACGGCGACCATCGCCCCAAAACCGGGCCCTAGACAAGCAAAGAGGCCGGTTGCTACGGCGAGGCGTACACCTCTAGCCGTGATCACGACCCCGGCCTGTGACCGTTCTCCCGGCCCCGTACAGGATCGTCGGAATGACGGCGGTAGGCGCGGGAATGAGTCTGTGGTCGCCGACGAGGCGAGCTGGGGGGCAGAGGTGGCAGGGAGCTAGGCCCATCGCTCTGCAGCTTTTCGATGAGCTGGTCGGCTACCACAGCCAGGCGACGTTCATCGGCGTAAGCCAACCGAGAGGGCAGATCCCGGATTGGTACCCAGGCCACTTCGGTGACTTCGACATCGTTATCGGATAACTCTCCGCCGGAGAACCGCATCAAGTAATGGTGAACGGTCTTGTGCACGCGTCGACCCTCGGTGACAAACCAGTAGTCGATGCGGCCTAACGCGGCGAGCACACTGCCCCGGATTCCGGTCTCTTCGGCTACCTCACGGATCGCCGTCTGTTCGGCGGTCTCACCTTGCTCGATATGGCCCTTAGGGAGTGACCACAGCATGTGTCCGTGTCTGTCGATGCGGCCGATCAGTGCGGCGACCTGCTCGTCACGCGGTCCATCAATACCATCGATGACCAAACCGCCGGCTGAGGTCTCATGCACAGTACGTAGCCGCTTCATACTGCGATGCGCGGGATGGTCGCGGCGCTGCTTGTCTGGGTTAGGGGTTGCCGAAGTCGTGCTTTGGATGGGCTGGACCGCGGTTTCCGGTCGATTATCAGGCTGTTCTGAACCAGCCGTGCGGGCACGACGGCGCCGGCCCCGGCGTCGCCGTGGCCTATCTTGATCGCCGTCCGACACCTAACAGATAGTAGCCGGCAGACCTCGGAGTTTCGGACATACTCGCCGGTAATCGCGCATCCGCCGCAGGTGAGCGGGGCAGATGGTGAGGATCCGCTGCGCCCGGCTGCGCCGCGCTGGCGATCCTCACTAAGCTGGTCGACCGTGCCCGAGACTGCGCAGGACGCCGACTTGCTGACCGCGGCAGCGGTCGCGTTACACGGGCACGCCCAGGTTTTACGGGAGATCGGCAAAGCGTTTGAGGCAGCTGGCTATCAGCTCTATCTAGTCGGCGGTTCGGTACGGGACGCAATACTGGGTCGGCTTAGTCCCGACCTCGATTTCACTACCGATGCCCGCCCCGAACAAGTGCAAACGATTGTGCGGCCGTGGGCCGATGCGGTCTGGGACACCGGCATCGATTTCGGCACTATCGGCGCCAGTTGGGGTAGTTACCGCCTGGAGATCACAACATTTCGCGCTGATCGTTATGACCAGATATCGCGTC
>JAIENC010000223.1 GCA_019751635.1 Mycobacteriaceae bacterium | reverse complement strand
AAGATTCCGGTGCGCTTCCGGTTGGTAGTGGCCTGCTTGCTGCGGTGGCTGAGGGGCAAGCCGCGGCAGTTGACGCCCCCGTCGCCGCTTCGGCTGATGGTGTGGCTGACGGTGATGACGAGTTCGATACCGCTGAACTGGGCGTCGCCGAGCATGCTGATGAATATGAATTAGTTGAGGACACGGCAGGTTTAGAGCCGGGAGAGGATCCACCGCCAATTGCGCGCTCGTCGTCCTCGCGGCGGCGTCGTTACGATTCAGCCGCCGCCGACGCGGTCAGTGCCCGTAAATACAAGTTCCGCAGGCGTGTGTTGGTTGTGATGGCGTTGATTTTGGTGGGTTCGGCGACGGCGGCATTCGCCGGCCAATCGTTTCCCTGGCGGGTTTGTGGGCTGGCGACCGGGGTGACGGTGCTCTATCTGGCATACCTACGTCGGCAGACTCGGATTGAAGAGCAGTTGCGGCGGCGCCGAATGCAGCGGCTGTCGCGTACCCGATTCGGCACGGACAATGCTCGTGAACATGAATTTGATGGCAGCCCATTGCGGTCACGACACCCTGATGCGGATCTGCTGGAGATCGATGACGAGGATCCAATGCTCGAACGTCTTGGTGCCGCAATGTATTCCATGCGCTACGGCTGGCCTCCGGATCTGCCACGAGCCGCCGGCCAGTAGCGGGGGGCGACCGGCGTGGTTCCGCGTGGGGCTCGCCGCTGTGCTCGCCGACTGCCAAGGCTGGTAGCCTGCTAGCGATCAGGGGCTATGGCGCAGTTGGTAGCGCGACTCGTTCGCATCGAGTAGGTCAGGGGTTCGATTCCCCTTAGCTCCACTTATTTATGCTGTTTAGATAGTAAAAATCGGCGCCTCAAAACGCTGTCACGACATTTGTCAAAGAACCAGAGCGGCAGCGCTGCTGGGTCCGCCGAGGGCGCCATGGTGTCAACCAGGGGTGTCAGATGGTCTGTGTAAGTCCTGGAAACGGAAGGATCTCAGGACTTACACAGACCACCTGACACGCTCCCGCGGGCACATCGATTCGGCAGCGCGCTGAAGCGGCCGCCCCCGAGGAACGCACGGTTACCGAAGCTGCCCCCGTGGGAGCTGCCCCCGGCGAAGCTAGTCAGGTGCCCACTGTCGGCTTATCGGCCCGCTAATCTAGCGTCGAGTGTGCTGGTTATGGGTGCGATTAAGGGCACTTTTCGCCGATAAGCTGCACAGTCGCTTTGACGCCACAGTCAGTGGCACACCGGCAACGTACCCCCAACCCAACACCCCCGCTACCGTCGGCGTTCAACCCCAACGAACACCGGACCGCCAGTCACACAGGAAGTCCGTGCCGGTCGCTATCACGCGCGAGATCGAACGTTCGCGATCCGCTTGGCCCGGCCCCACTGCCACCTACGGTAGAGGACGCCCGTGACCGGCCTGCGCCAAAGAATGTTGCGTTTGCCGATACGATGCGGAACAAGCTGGATGCTTCTACCCTCGGCTATAGCAGTAGCCACGTTGAGGAACGCGTCGCGGACCTCTTCGGGCAGCTGTGTCACGTGTCCGGCCCTGTCGCAGATTGACGCGGCTTCGGAGCTGAGCGCTTCCAGCAGCTTGGCGAAGTTTTGTTGTTTCTTGGGCGGCAGGACGGTACGGGGTTTCAAGATGGTGTGCATCAAACGCGGGAGGGTTCAGGCAGCATCTTGGAAATATCGTGACTGAACTTCAACTGGCTATTCCAGTAGCGGATGCTTTATATTTCTCCGGTCCGGTTGGTCCGCTCATGTCGTATCACTATCAACTGGCAGTATCTAATCCTGTGGTAAGCGGCAGTGCGGATATCGCAAACATGATGAATGACCACGCAAAAAATAATGCGGAGCAATTAAATCAATGGGCTCGAAGATATGACGAAATCTTGGACAGCATGAATCACATAGGGGTAGCGGCAAGCCTGGGAAGCCGCGGAGTCAGTCAATAGCTTGGTGAAAATCTCTCCTGGGGTAGGGAACTCCATGATCGCCCGATGGCGATCATGGAGTTCATCGGTGGCGGTGGTGATGTTGCTAGCCGGATGTGCTCAGTCGGCGGTGCCGGTGTCTGGATTGCCGTCGGCGCGGCCAGCTCCTGCCCGCTCTGTCAACCCGGCCAATATCGCCCGCATAACTCGTGACCTGCCGCCGGGTTATGAAGTCGCTAGTGCGGCAAGAATCTCCGTTCCGGTCACGAGCTGGGGTCTGGGACTTGGTGCGACAGCGAACCCGGCGCACTGCCTCATGCTGGCTAAACCTGATGGCTTGCGGGATGGATCCGCGCGTGGAGTGTCTGGTTCGGGAGCGGGCGGGATCATCTATGCAGTAGTTGTGGCAGCAGCATCGGATTCGCTTGTCTTGGACGAAAACCTTGTTGACCAGTGTCGGCAGTGGATCATGGGTGACGGGCCCACAACGGCCAGCGTGAGCCTGGTGGATTCTCCGCATATTGAAGGCGTGCAAACCCTTGGCATGCTGAGCGTAGTCACCGCCTCCGTTGAAGGAAGCGCTGGAACCAATTGCCGTGCTTACACTTTCGTAGCTTATTTGGATAGCTACTACGCATTCAGCACGCTGGTTACCGACCCTGGCTCGCCGCAGCCGCCGCTGACTGCGGATTTCGCGGACGACCTCCTAGTGAAAATGGTGTCCGCGTTACGCAGTTGACCGCCTTTCCTTGGGTACATTGACCACGGTGGGCAAAGCTGTTCTTGTACTCGGATCGGTGTGCTGGCTTGCTGGCTGCGGCTGGGGTGCGCACGGCTCGGCGAGCTCGGTCACGGGTAACATCGCCAAAATTGCTGACGTCCGATCTAGTTTCGGGCCGGAGTTTCAGGTCACCGCTATTGCGCCCAGGGCGATTGCTCCGGCTGCGTTGGGCATTCAGAAACTGCCTGATGGACTGAGATTCGAGCCCGCCCATTGCGGAGCTTTGGCGGCTGGCCCGGCCTTGCCGCCGGGACTGCAAGGGAACATGGCTGCTGTTTCGGCGGAGGGCAGCGGTAACCGCTTTGTTGCCCTAGCAGTAGAAACTTCTGCGCCGTTGCCGGCCAATGAGCCAGCGTCGGATTGTCGCAAGGTGGCTTTCGTCGGCGGTCATGTCCGGGGGATTACCGAGGTGATTGATGCTCCGCAGATTGCGGGGGCGCATACGAGCGGTGTGCATCGGGTTCTTCAGACGATTGTCGAGGGGACGCCACGTGCCGGCGAGCTGTATGATTACTCCGCTCGGTTCGGCGGTTATCAGGTCATTGTTATCGCTAATCCACTTGTGCTGCAAGGAAAGCCGGTTGTTGCGGTTGACTTGGCGCGGGCCCGTGAGTTGCTGGTTAAAGCGGTGGCCGCGGTCCGTAGTTGATGAGCGGGTTAACGCACGTTGGGTGGCCGAAATTGCATGCTGACCCGTGGGCCGACCGGGGCGGAAGTCTTGGGAACTGCGTGTTCCCAGGTGCGTTGGCAGGATCCGCCCATGACGAACAGGTCACCATGTTGCAGCGGTAGGCGCAGTGCTGGGCCGCCGTCGCGGGGACGTAAGGCGAGCGTGCGGGTGGCTCCAAGACTCACTATGGCGATCATGGTGTCCTCGTGGCGACCGCGACCTATGGTGTCGCCGTGCCAAGCCACACTGTCGGATCCGTCGCGGTACCAACACAGCCCAACCGTTGTGAAGGGTTCGCCGAGTTCGTCGGCGTAAATATGGTTAAGTCGGCGTCGTATTTGGGGCAGTTCAGGATGCGGCGCATCGGGCACAGTCAGGTCGTGAAAACTGGTCAGCCTGGGTACGTTGAGCACGCGGTCATACATGTGGCGACGTTCGGCTCGCCAGGGCACCACGGATAACAGCTCCTCGAGTAAGCCATCGGTATCCGTCAGCCAATCGGAGTGGATATCAATCCAGGCGCCGGCGCCGAGGTGTCGACGCTCCCGGTGCTCAAACAACGCACTCTGTACCGGCACGGCCATGCCGATGAGTTTATCGCACACAAGTTCGATAACGATCGTGATCGTGTGCTGGCTCAGACAGGAACCGGCGCTACGGTGTTAGCCGTGAGCGTCAATCTGGACGTCAACTCTGAAGTTGGCCGGTTGCGGGTGGCTATTTTGCATCGACCCGGTGACGAGCTGCAGCGCCTTACTCCGCGTAATAACGATCAGCTGCTGTTTGATGGGTTGCCCTGGGTCAAACGTGCGCAGGAGGAGCATGACGAGTTCGCTGAACTGTTGCGTTCCCGCGGTGTGGAAGTACTGTTACTCGTCGACTTACTGGTCGAAGCACTAGCCAGTGGGGCGGCCCGGATGCAGGGGATCGCCGCCGCTGTCGATGTGCGCCGGCTCGGGCCGTCGCTGGCACAAGAGCTGTCGGCTTATCTGCGTGGCCTTGACGCGGTCAGCTTGGCGCATGTCCTCACGGCCGGCATGACCTTTGCTGAACTCCCCGCCAACACCGCGGATGTGTCGCTGGTGCGTCGCATGCATCATGATGCTGATTTCGTCATTGAGCCGTTGCCTAATCTGGTGTTCACCAGGGATTCGTCAATCTGGGTGGGCTCGCGGGTGATCATCCCGTCGTTGGCGCTGCCCGCGCGAGTGCGGGAGGCCTCATTAACCGACCTGCTGTATTCGCATCATCCGCGATTCTCCGGCGTTCGGCGCGCATACGAATCGCGCTCTGCCCCGGTAGAAGGTGGTGATGTGCTGTTGCTCGCGCCCGGAGTCATTGCGGTGGGAGTAGGCGAGCGGACCACCCCGGCTGGAGCGGAAGCGTTGGCGCGCAGTCTTTTTGATAGTGATCTGGCTAACACGGTGCTTGCTGTGCCGATCGCCCAGAAGCGGGCGCACATGCATCTAGACAAAGTGTGCACATTGGTTGATGTCGATGCGATCGTGATGTACGCCAATGTGGTTGAGACGCTCTCCGCGTTCAGCATCCAGCGCACGCCGAATGGGGTCAAGGTCAGCGATGAACTGCCATTCTTGGTGACTGCCGCGAACGCAATGGGGGTGGACAAGTTACGTGTTGTCGATACTGGGTCGGACCCGGTTATCGCGGAACGTGAGCAGTGGGACGACGGCAACAACACGCTGGCGTTGGCGCCCGGTCTTGTGGTTGCCTACGAGCGCAACGGACGAACCAATGCCCGCCTCGAACAAGCCGGTATTGAGGTACTCACCGTTGCCGCATCCGAATTAGGTACCGGCCGTGGCGGGCCCCGGTGTATGTCGTGCCCGGCTGCGCGCGATCCGCTATAGGTTGCTCACTGGATCAACGCCAACTGGGCAGCCAGATTTGCATGTCCCAGATTGTCGGCGAGATCGGTACACCGGTCAGGATTGGGAACAGCCACGCGAAATTCGTCAGCACCAGCGCCGCGTAACTGGAGATGGCGATCAGCCCGAGCGTGTGTCGCTCCCGGGTTTTCATTGGCTGGTCGGGTTGATACACGATGTCGCCAAGAATGAGCGCGATGGCCATGACCAAGAATGGGGCCATGGGTGCCGCGTAGAAGAAATACATTTGCCGGTCGATGTCGGCGAACCAGGGCAGCCAGCCGGCGCAATAGCCGGTCAGCACCGCGGCATAGCGCCAGTCGTGGCGAACCGCAGTCCGCCAGCCCGCGTAAATGCCGACCGGCACCGACAGCCACCACAGCGCGGGGGTGCCGACCAACATTACTGCCTTGACGCACGACTGCGTGCCGCAGCCAGCAACGTTCTGCTGATCAATGGCGTACAGGACGGGCCGTAGGGACATAGGCCAGGCCCAAGGTTTGGATTCCCAGGGATGGTAGTTGCCGGCTGAATTGGTCAGACCGGAATGAAATTGGTATGCCCGATAGGTGTAGTACCACAGCGAGCGCAGGGCATCCGGCAGCGGAATAACCCCTCGCACGCCGATCGCTTGGCCGGCCTCATGGCGATCGATCGCTGTTTCTGAGGCAAACCATGCCGCATAGGACGCCAGATACACCACAAACGGGATAATGAGTAACGCATATGCCGTGGGTGCTAGATCGCGGCGGGCTACGCCGAGCCACGGTCTGCGTACCTGGTACTGGCGGCGCGCCGTGACATCGAAAGCCAGCGACATCATGCCGAAGAACACCACGAAGTACAGCCCGGACCACTTTGTCGCACAGGCTAATCCGAGCAGTACCCCGGCGCCGAAGCGCCACCACCGAACGCCTAACCGTGGCCCCCACTCGGTCTGGGAGCTGTGGCCTTCGAGCAGCGCGATATGCATCCGGTGGCGGACGTCATCGCGGTCCACGATCAGCGCGCCGAAAGCCGCTACCACAAAAAACGTCAGAAAGCCGTCCAGCAGTGCGGTCCTGGCGGCCACGAAACTGACCCCGTCGCCGATGAGGAGCAAGCCGGCGATACCGCCAACCAGCGTCGAACGGCTGATGCGCCGAACAATCCGCACGACTAGCGCAACCAGGAGCACCCCCAGCAGGGCGCCGGTGAATCGCCAGCCCAACCCGGTATAGCCGAAGATCGCCTCGCCCAACGCGATCAGCTGTTTACCGACGGGTGGGTGAACAACTAAGCCATACCCGGGGTTGTCTTCTACGCCATGGTTGTGCAGCAGTTGCCAAGCTTGCGGCGCGTAATGCTTCTCATCGAAGATGGGGGTGCCGGCATCGGTGGGTGAGCTTAGGTTCAGGAAACGTGTGACTGCCGCCAGCGCGGTGACCACTGCGGTAGCGGCCCAACCGCGCAGCTGATCTGCGGGGCCGAAGTCGGCGATTGGCGCTAACGGGCCGGGGCTGACCCACCCCGAGCGGGATGCGGTGCGGCGTTCCTCGGCAGCGACAGTGGGTTCGCTGGTTGGGGCGGTCATCGGTTTCGATCGTAGGCTGTGCGCCATGGACTCTGGTCGGCTGTTATTGGGTGCTACCCCGTTAGGTCAGCCGTCGGATGCTTCGTCGCGGTTGATCGCCGCCCTGGGATCTGCCGATGTTGTGGCCGCCGAGGATACTCGGCGGGTACGGACCTTGGCTCACCTGTTGGGTGTCCGGATCACTGGCAAGGTGGTCAGTGTGTTTGATCAGGTCGAGGCGGCCCGGGTCCCCGCTTTGTTGGCCGAGATCCACGCTGGTGCGACGGTGTTAGTGGTCAGTGACGCGGGGATGCCAGTGATCAGTGACCCCGGTTACCGGCTGGTCGCCGCGTGTGTTGAGGCTGGCCTGACGGTGACGTGCTTACCGGGCCCCTCGGCGGTGATCACGGCGTTAGCGGTGTCTGGTTTGCCGGCAGAAAAATTCTGTTTTGAAGGTTTCGCTCCCCGTAAACAGGCGGCGCGCCGAAGCTGGTTGGCCACGCTGGTAGCAGAACGGCGTAGCTGTGTGTTTTTCGAATCGCCCCGCCGGCTGGCGGCCTGTCTGCGGGATGCCGTTGAGCAGCTCGGCGGTGACCGCCCCGCAGTGGTATGCCGAGAGTTGACCAAGATGCACGAAGAAGTGGTGCGCGGTTCGCTCGACGAGCTAGCGGCCTGGGCTGCTGGTGGGGTGCTTGGCGAGATCACTGTGGTGCTGGCCGGTGCGACCCCACGCGTTCACCTTCCCGCGTTGGTGTTGGAAGTCAAAGCACTTGTTGGTCAAGGTGTTCGGGTCAAACAAGCCTGTACGCAGGTGAGTGCGGCGCATCCGGAGATACGCACCCGCCAACTTTATGACGCGTTCTTGCACTGGCGAGCAGCTGCTGACCAGGAAAGTGAACTGGACTGATCGCCGGTTCGACGCTTACCGGGGTTAGGGCAGGTGCGGAAGCGCCGGCAGTCGAGGTACTGCGGGAAGGTTCGGCAGCGCTGGTAGTGCGGGTGGCGCCGGTAGGGCAGGTATTACGGCGG
>JAIENC010000304.1 GCA_019751635.1 Mycobacteriaceae bacterium | reverse complement strand
GTGGTGATGGCCGCACCGGCGAAGACGTCACACTTAACGCCCGCACCATTGACGATGTGCCGGAACGTCTGAGTGGCAGTGCCGAATTCCCGGTACCTGCCGTGCTCGAGGTGCGCGGTGAAGTGTTCTTCTGGATCAGCGATTTCGAGGCGCTCAACGCCGGCCTCGTTGCGGAGGGCAAAGCGCCGTTTGCCAATCCGCGCAACAGCGCCGCAGGGTCGCTGCGGCAGAAAAACCCCGCCGTCACGGCCCGCCGCAAGCTCCGGATGATCTGCCATGGCGTGGGCCGCATTGAGGGCCTCAGCGCGGAGTTCCGCCCCGTCACCCTGCACGATGCCTACACCGCGCTGAAAGCCTGGGGGCTGCCGGTCTCCGAACACACCACCCGGGTGCGTGGTATCGCCGCCGTGCGGGACCGCATCGCCTACTGGGGGGAGCACCGTTTCGATGTCGAACACGAAATTGACGGTGTGGTGATCAAAGTCGATGAGATCGGACTGCAACGTCGGCTGGGGGCGACGTCACGGGCGCCGCGTTGGGCGGTGGCCTACAAATACCCGCCCCAAGAAGCCAACACCAGGCTGCTCGATATCCGGGTCAATGTGGGCCGCACCGGCCGGGTCACGCCGTTCGCCTTCATGACTGCGGTCAAGATCGCCGGGTCAACAGTGAGCTTGGCCACATTGCATAACGCTTCGGAGGTGAAACGCAAAGGCGTGCTGATTGGCGACACCGTGGTGATCCGTAAAGCCGGTGATGTCATTCCTGAGGTGCTAGGCCCCGTCGTCGATCTGCGGGATGGATCAGAACGCGAATTCGTCATGCCCACAACGTGTCCCGAATGCGGTGCGCCGCTGGCGCCGGAAAAGGAGGGCGACATCGATATCCGTTGCCCGAATGCGCGGTCCTGCCCGGCGCAGCTACGCGAGCGGGTATTCCACGCTGGCGGTCGCGGTGCTTTCGATATCGAGGGGCTGGGCTATGAGGCCGCGGTGGCCCTGCTTCAGGCTCAAGTCATCACCGACGAAGGTGATCTGTTTAGCCTCACCGAAGACGACCTGCTGCGCACTGACCTGTTTCGCACCAAGGCTGGCACGGTGTCCGCCAACGGTAGACGGTTGCTGGAGAACCTGAAAAAGTCCACTGCCCAGCCGCTGTGGCGGGTGCTGGTGGCGTTGTCGATCCGCCATGTTGGGCCGACCGCTGCCCGTGCCTTGGCCACCGAGTTCGCCAGCTTGGACGCGATCAGCGCGGCGTCAACTGAACAGCTTGCCGCGGTGGAAGGGGTCGGCTCGACCATCGCTGAGGCGGTGGCGGAATGGTTCACCGTTGACTGGCATCGCGCTATCGTCGACAACTGGCGGGCCGCCGGAGTGCGGATGGCCGACCAGCGTGATGCCAGTGTGCCGCGCACCTTGGCGGGCCTGTCGATCGTGGTCACCGGCTCGTTGCCGGGTTTCTCCCGCGATCAGGCCAAGGAGGCCATCGTGATGCGCGGTGGGCGGGCGGCTGGCTCGGTCTCCAAGAAAACTGCCTACGTTGTGGCCGGTGATGCGCCGGGATCCAAATACGATAAGGCGGTTGAGCTGGGGGTGCCGATCCTGGATGAGGACGGCTTTCGGCAGTTGCTGGCGCACGGTCCGCCGGCTCATGCGGTGCTGGGCCAGGAACTTTCCTAGGTATGCGCCGGGTGCGGCGATTAGCCCAGCATGGTGGCGACAATCCCGGTCAAATATCCCAGCCGTGCCACCTCCGACGGCCGGAATTCTGGGCCGCCCGGGCGACCAAGTACGACCGCGGTGTGTGGGTTGCCTAGCGGTGCTGCGGCCAGGGTGGTGTCCATGTCCCGCCACACTTGCGGCACCCAGTCGGCGGTGCTGTCGAGCACCGTGGCCTGATCGATCGGCAACCAGGGCGCTGTGGTTAACCGGGTTTCTGGGGCGCCCGGGCTGCCGACGACGCGCTGTAGCCCCGTCGAGCAAATCTCTAGCACCGTGCACCAATTCACGCGCAGCACTCGCGGTGCCTCGTCGACCAGCACTTGCAGCTTGGCGCCTCGGTGATCAGCCGCGGCAATGTGATCGATGAGTTCCAGCTCGCGATGAGCCTCCAGCAACCCGGTGTAAGGGCGCAGACTATCCACTCGCACGCCGTGTAACGCCTCGGCGGCGGTGATCAGCGTGTCCGGCATGGCGCCCGCGGGCAGCTCGACTACCAGATCGTCGATCGCGTAATCCACGCCTCGCTCCACCACATCGAGCGAGAGAATGTCGGCGCCCACCGCGCCGAGCGCCACAGCCAACGAGCCGAGGCTTCCCGGTCGGTCGGCCAGCTGGACGCGCAGGAGATAGGAACGCACGCGCAACACTGTCGCACAACCATCCCGATGCGGCATTTCGACGGGCCCTCTCGCCGGGCTAGGCTTTTGGCTCGTGTCTCAGATCTCCCGCGACGAGGTAGCCCATCTCGCTAGGCTTGCCCGCTTAGCCTTGACCGACGTCGAGCTGGATAGCTTCGCCGGTCAACTCGACGCCATCTTGACCCATGTCAGTGCCATCCAGGCCGTTGACGTCACCGGCGTACAGCCGACCGATAACCCACTCAAAAACGTCAACGTCACCCGTGCCGATGAACCAATGCCCTCCCTGACCCAGCAGCAGGCGCTGGCTGCGGCGCCGGTCGCGGTCGATAACCGCTTCGCTGTTCCGCAAATCCTGGGAGAGTCGCAATGACCGAGATAGTCCGGTTAGACGCGGCAACGCTGGCCGCCAAGATCGCCGCCAAAGAACTTTCCGCCACCGAGATCACCCAGGCCTGCTTAAACCAGATCGAGGAAACCGACGGCCGATACCACGCTTTCCTGCACGTGGCAGCCGACCAGGCGTTGGCCGCGGCCGCGGCCGTCGATACCGCGTTGGCCGCCGGCGAGCAGCTGCCGTCGCCACTGGCCGGCGTGCCGCTGGCGCTCAAGGACGTGTTCACCACGATCGACATGCCCACCACGTGCGGGTCGAAGATCCTGCACGGTTGGCGCTCTCCCTATGACGCCACATTAACCACGCGACTGCGGGCGGCCGGGATCCCGATTCTGGGTAAGACCAACATGGACGAGTTTGCGATGGGTTCTTCGACGGAGAACTCCGCCTACGGCCCGACCCGTAATCCCTGGGATGGTGAGCGGGTGCCAGGCGGCTCCGGCGGTGGTAGTGCGGCGGCGTTGGCGGCGTTTCAGGCGCCGCTGGCCATTGGCTCGGACACCGGCGGCTCAATCCGCCAGCCGGCCGCGCTGACCGCCACTGTGGGAGTGAAGCCCACCTACGGCACGGTGTCGCGTTATGGCTTGGTTGCGTGCGCTTCTTCGCTGGATCAGGGCGGTCCGTGCGCGCGCACCGTTGTGGATACTGCGCTGCTGCATCAGGTGATCGCTGGCCATGATGCTCGAGACTCCACCTCGATCGATGCCGAGGTGCCCGACGTGGTTGCTGCCGCCAAAGCCGGTGCGACCGGCGATTTGCGCGGTGTCCGGATCGGGGTGGTGCGACAACTGCGTGGTGAGGGATACCAGCCGGGGGTGTTGGCGTCTTTTGCCGCGGCAGTCGAACAGTTGACCGCGTTGGGGGCCGAGGTTACCGAGGTTGATTGCCCCCATTTTGATTACGCGCTAGCGGCCTACTATCTGATCTTGCCGTCGGAGGTGTCATCGAATCTGGCCCGCTTTGACGCCATGCGCTATGGGCTGCGGGTAGGTGACGACGGTAGCCGTAGTGCCGAAGAAGTGATGGCCCTGACTCGGGCCGCTGGATTTGGTGCAGAAGTCAAGCGGCGCATCATGATTGGTACCTACGCATTGTCGGCTGGGTATTACGATGCTTACTACAACCAGGCGCAGAAGGTGCGCACATTGATTGCCCGCGACCTTGATCAGGCCTACCAGTCTGTGGACGTTCTGGTGTCGCCGGCGACCCCGACCACCGCATTCCGGCTGGGGGAGAAGGTCGATGATCCGCTCGCGATGTATCTGTTCGACCTGTGCACGCTGCCGCTGAATCTGGCTGGCCACTGCGGCATGTCGGTGCCCTCCGGCTTGTCGCCGGATGACAATCTGCCGGTTGGGCTACAGATCATGGCGCCCGCCTTGGCCGATGATCGGCTCTACCGAGTGGGGGCGGCCTATGAGGCGGCCCGGGGACCACTGCCCAGCGCCATCTGAAATCTGCTGCGCAGATTGCTGCCTGAGCCGCCAGCAGGAGGCAAGATGAGGGCATGCGGATCGGAATTCTCACCGGCGGTGGCGACTGTCCGGGACTCAATGCTGTCATTCGGGCCGTGGTGCGCACCTGCGACGCCCGGTACGGCTCATCAGTGGTGGGCTTCCAGGATGGCTGGCGCGGGCTGCTAGAGAACCGTCGTCTTCAGTTGCGCAATGACGACCGTAATGATCGGCTGCTCGCCAAGGGCGGAACCATGTTGGGGACCGCGCGCGTGCACCCCGACAAGTTACGGGCCGGCTTGAGCCAGATCATGCAAACCTTGGATGACAACGGAATCGATGTGCTGATACCGATCGGCGGTGAGGGCACATTGACCGCAGCGCACTGGCTGTCGGAGGAAAACGTTCCCATTGTCGGCGTACCTAAGACGATCGACAACGACATCGACTGCACCGATGTGACTTTCGGCCACGATACCGCGGTGATGATCGCCACCGAGGCCATCGATCGATTACACAGCACCGCCGAATCGCACCAGCGGGTCATGCTGGTGGAAGTCATGGGTCGCCATGCGGGCTGGATCGCGCTTGACGCCGGCCTGGCTTCCGGGGCACATATGACCCTGATCCCCGAGCAGCCATTTGACGTCGAAGAAGTGTGTCGCTTAGTCAAGCGTCGCTTTCAGCGAGGGGATTCACACTTCATCTGTGTGGTCGCCGAGGGCGCCAAACCCGCCGCCGGTTCCATGCAGCTTCAAGAAGGCGGGCTCGATGAGTTTGGGCATGAACGGTTCACCGGGGTGGCGGCCCAACTCGCGGTTGAGGTGGAGAAGCGAATCAGCAAAGACGTCCGGGTTACGGTGCTGGGCCATGTTCAGCGTGGCGGCACACCGACCGCCTACGACCGGGTGCTCGCTACCCGGTTTGGGGTGAACGCAGCTGACGCGGCTCATGCTGGGGAGTACGGTCAGATGGTTTCGTTGCGCGGCCAAGATGTGGGTCGCGTGCCTTTGGCCGATGCGGTGCGGCAACTCAAATTGGTGCCGCAGTGGCGCTACGACGACGCTGCTGCTTTTTTTGGGTAGCGCTGCTCGGCGTTGTCTTTGATGCGAACGTCCGCATCGGGGCTCGGGGATTCATCGACGATCTTCTGGTATGTCTCAATGGCATGATTGAGATGATGTTTGTTGTCCCGCCCACTGTTATACAAAGTGATAATAATAATTATCGAGATCAGGGCAGATAAAGCGGCGATATAATGCGTGAAATGCATCAAAGATGCGGCGATAGCTGCCGCTTCGAATGCTTGCCCAGCGGCTTGGGCCACCACATAGCGCCGGTAAATGACGATGGCGCACCCCCAGGCCCCGATCGCGGAAAGCCGGACAGCGGCAAACGCCTGACGCCCCTGCTCAACCTGATCGGCCTGAGTTTTTAAGATGCTCGCTACCCGCTGGTCTGCGGCGGCGAGATCCGGTATGAGGCTTAGCTGCTTGTCGTTGCGCTGTTTGTATTCATCGGCGCCAGCACCTGACCAATGGGTAGGGGACGCTCCGGCTAACAGATTGCTAATATCATTGGCGAATGTTGTGCCACGGTCTTGAAATGTTCGGCCCGGGTCAGGCAGGCCGAATCCATTGAAATACTCCGATGCCAAAGTTTGAATTACGGATAGCAATCCCATAAAAACAAACAACGCTTTATCAGCGCCCTCGGCGAATGCTTCATCGGCGACCATCGCCTCCCTTCTGGCAGTGGTAAATTCTTTGCGACGCCTAATGTCATACGCCGATGATTCGGTCCGTCCCCGAGCGGATTCAACCGCGACTGTTGTGCCGCCGGCGACGATGATCTCCGCGGCCGCGGTGCCGGCCTGAGTGCCCCACGTTGCGGGGTCGTCCCCGGCGGCCCCGCTGGTGATGGGCAGCACGACCGCCTCGGCCACGCTGACGAGCGCGGCGAGTCGCAGCAAGTCCATGGCGGGTAATTCCTGTGCTCGGTGAGCGAATCGGGGGACAAAATCTTGATTTTATCTCTGGTTTTGCCCCGTCGGCGTGGTGTGAACTGTTATGTGCGTGACCGCTCAGGAGGCTTGCCGTCAGGCCACTAGGATCCTAAACATGACTTTTGCTGCCCAGGTATCCGCAGCGTCAGCGGCCGAGCTCCTCGACTATGACGATGTGGTCGCCCGATACGAGCCGGTTCTTGGGCTTGAAGTGCACGTTGAGCTGTCCACCGTGACCAAAATGTTCTGCGGCTGCGCCACTGGGTTTGGCGCTGAACCGAACACCCAGGTGTGTCCAGTGTGTTTGGGCTTGCCCGGCGCGCTGCCGGTGCTTAACGAGGTGGCGGTGGAGTCGGCAATCCGCATCGGCCTGGCGTTGAATTGTGAGATTGTGCCGTGGTGTCGGTTTGCTCGTAAAAATTATTTCTACCCGGATATGCCCAAGAATTATCAGATCTCCCAATATGACGAGCCGATCGCGATCAATGGCTACCTCGATGTACCGCTGGAAGACGGCGGTAGTTGGCGAGTCGGGATTGAACGTGCGCATATGGAAGAAGACACCGGCAAGCTGACTCACTTGGGTAGTGATACTGGCCGGATTCATGGCGCCACGACCTCACTCATCGACTTCAACCGGGCCGGTGTGCCGTTGATTGAGATCGTTACCAAACCTATCGAAGGAGCCGGGGCTAGGGCGCCGCAGATCGCCCGGGCTTATGTTGGCGCATTACGCGATCTGCTGCGCGGCCTGGACGTTTCCGATGTTCGGATGGATCAAGGCTCATTGCGATGTGACGCCAATGTGTCGCTCAAGCTGGTTGGTGCCGCGGAATTCGGTATTCGAACCGAGACTAAAAATGTCAATTCACTGAAAAGCGTCGAAGTCGCGGTTCGTTACGAAATGCAAAGGCAAGCAGCAGTGTTGGCTTCTGGTGGTCGAATCACCCAGGAGACCAGACATTTTCATGAAGATGGTCACACCAGCGCGGGCCGCGTCAAGGAGACGGCCGAGGACTACCGTTATTTCCCGGAGCCCGATCTCGAGCCGGTGGCGCCGAGTCGTGAGTTGGTTGAGCGGTTACGGCAGACAATTCCTGAGCTTCCTTGGTTGCAGCGCAACAGGATCCAGCAAGAGTGGGGCATCTCTGATGAGGTGATGCGGGATTTGGTCAATGCGGGAGCAGTGGAGCTGGTCACCGCGACCGTCGAGCACGGTGCCTCTAGTGCTGCCGCCCGCGCGTGGTGGGGAAATTTTCTGGTGCAAAAGGCTAATGAGAATGGGGTGGAGCTCGATCAACTCGCCATTACCCCGGCGCAAGTCGCGGCTGTGCAGGCCTTGGTTGACCAAGGCAAGCTGTCCAACAAGCTGGCTCGTCAAGTGATCGAGGGTGTACTCGCTGGCGAAGGTGAGCCCGAAGACGTCATGACGGTTCGGGGACTGGCGCTAGTTCGTGACGATTCGCTGATCCAGGCTGCTGTTGACGCGGCGTTGGTTGCCAATCCTGAGGTGGTGGAGAAGATTCGCGGCGGCAAGCTGGCCGCGGTCGGTGCCATAGTGGGTGCGGTTATGAAGGAAACTCGTGGCCAGGCCGATGCGGCCCGGGTCCGCGAACTTATTCTGGCTGCATGCGGTCAGGGGT
>JAIENC010000182.1 GCA_019751635.1 Mycobacteriaceae bacterium | reverse complement strand
ACCATCGCGGAGCCAACCTGAACCGCAATGGTGGGGTCGATAGTGGCGAATCGTTTACTGAAATTGGCTGCAATAGCAGTAGAAATATGCTCAATGACCTGCGAGCGACGCTCAGTGTCTTCGACGAACCGTAACCATAAACGGTCTCCGTCGTAGATTTCCTGCTCGGTCAGTGACTGGGCAGGACGCAATGGCGTGCCATCAACCAGACACAGCGCCCATCGGCCCCGCCCCTTGGCCTGCAGCGGAGTCTCCCCCAGCTCCCGCAGCCGACTGTTAATTACCTTGAGCAACGGCTCGACCATGACCGATGCCGGGGCATTAGCATCCAGCAGAACGGGAATTTGGGCACCCCCGCCAGCCATAATCCCAATAACCACGCCTTTGGTCGCAGAAATTGCCTCGACGTCGGGTTGTGGCGATTCAGCCACCGCCGGCATCATCATGCAGCCTCACCTATCTCGAATGCGCTCATTGATGCGTTACTTAGTGCGGGCGCAGTTTGCATGCCAGCCAGCGCGACTTTGCGTTTACGCCGAAGGCGTCGCCCGACAAATTTCACATCCATCTGCTTCACCTCACAATTAAATTTATGACGCCGGTTTTAGTTCCGGAGCCGATCCTAAGACTATCCCGCTTCTGTAACACGGCTGAATAATGCACTATCGTGGGTCGATAATCCTTGTATTTAACACGTAATTATTACGTTCTTAAACTCTGCTATGTGTCTTCCACTCACCGTAGGGCAGGGTGTCCAAAACGGTTTTTACCCCCACTTGCACTAGCTGTGGAGTAGCCGGACAGATCGCCAACCAAGCCTCCCGGGAACCGGCCGTCCGACCTTGCTGATATAACGCGATCCGCCCCCCTGATCCATCTTTAAGCGACAACACCGAAGCGCTCGGCCCTTTCGCATCATCGCGGTACTGCCGTGCATAAAGCGCCATTTCGGCAGCCGGATCAGAAAGCGCTTGCCCTAACGCGGCCACCGTTGCAGCGCTAATGCCCATTCGGCGTAGATCGCCGCCGGAGAATACATTAAACCCTGAATCCTGCCAGGCCTTAGTTGCTTCCAACATCTCATCCAGCGGGACATTGACCGCATTAATAGCAGCCGCATCGGCATGGTGAATTGATTCCAGACAGTCCATCACCAATGCGGCGATTGACCCACTGTCAGTGACCGCCACGTCGTCGACGGTGATGTCATTACCAACACGAACCGCTGAGACCCAGTGTTGACCGCGCCGGGCTAACACCACACGAAACTCGTTGTCTGGAATCTCACGGGAACCCGGTGGCTGGTTTTCATTATTTTCGACTACGCCATAAAGAAGCTTGCCTCGCGACAGCAATGCAACAACTTCGAGATCAGGGGCGGCGAGCACACGCAGCCGCGCGGCCACCTGCGGATGGACTTCGCCGTTGACGACGATGCCCTGTTCACGCATGGTTGCCATGCCGGGGTGCTCGTTCAACCAACTATTGGAATCCGTAGAGACAAACGGGCGACAGCGTAGCTCTGGCGCGACATGTCGAATATCCAACAGCGCCTGGAGTACCCAAAAGCCATCGACGTTGACGGTAATGTCGGTGCGGGTGTTCTGTTGGTCCATCACTACTTTCGAAGGTAGGCGTGTACGGACACTGTAGAACGCGGGGGTTGGCCAAAATATGGCCTGCTACCGCGCCTCAGGTTTGACTAGGCCCAGCGGGCTCCGACTGCGCTGTCGGTACTGAATACATCTTGGGCAGCAAGCACACCATGAACGATAGCCTGATGCTCGCCATCCCAAGATCGGGCCTGCCCACCGCTTGCAGCATCGTCACTGTCGACATCGCCGCAACGGTGCGCAATGGTCATCACGGCTTACCCAGCTGCTGCTGCATTGGCGGCTTCGGTAGCTGCATATGACCCGGCGCTAGCCGCAAGGGTGTTGGTGAACATTTCATGGATGGCTGCCGCTTGCGCACTCACCGTTTGGTACATCTGTGCGTGTACAGCAAACTGCGCCGCCGTCAACGCCGACACCTCATCGGCCGCCGCAGGAACCACACCTGTTGTCGGAGCTGCCGCCGCTGCGTTCTGGGCGCTCATCGTTGAGCCGATGCCCTGCAAGGTGCTGGCCGCCGACGCTAACGCCTCCGGTTGCGTAGTCACAAAAGACATCTCGTCTCCCCTTTCATCACTACTGGTAATGCTGCCATGGTACGCATCTACTACCTGAGCAAGAGGGTAGATGCCGGTTTAGCGTGCCGCCGCTTGCCGAGACCGGTCTTGCGCACTATTCACCCGACCGCAACGGAGTGGGCACTGCTGTAACAACGCGGTAACAGAATCGCGGTCAGGGTTAGCTGCGGGTTGACCGAACACACAGATGAGTTATCCGCCGGCCGGGGGTTTAGCCATCACCGCCAACTTGAATCCATAGGTAGGCAGGATGCGCCCGTAGCGGCCACCGAGTGACGTTCCCAGCGGGGCCATCGGAAATGAATTCATTCCTTCAGCTGCAGCGGGAACGGCAACGGCTTCTTTGAGGGCCGCAATCCCCGGATCGGTCACGGCGTTTACCGGCGCCCACGCTGGCGGCACCGATAACGCCCCCAGCGGAAGCGCTTTTCCTAGTCCTGCTGCGGCACTGCCAAGGTTGGTTGCCGCCGCCGAGCCCGCCCCACTAGCGGCTGCCTGCGCGGCGGTAGCCGGCGCTTTCATCGCGGCAGTCATGAATGTGGACATCGCGGTAACCCCGTTGGTGATCTGCCCAAACGCCTGCCCTGATTGCAGGCCCATCGCCTCGGTCGCAACGTAGGGCACGAAATATTTGCTGTATAACGCGGCCAGGTCATCAAACGGCGTATGGGTAACAATAAATTCATCAATTGACTTGTAAGGCGTGGTGGTCAGAAACTGCAACGTGTTGGCGGCATCGGCGACTATCGGTGTACTCAGCACGTTCTGCGTCGCAGTTTGGGCGGAACTTTTCACCACAGCACCGAGCGCCTTAAACCGTTCGACTAAGCTGGCAACTTCCGGCGGCTCCGCAAAATCCGTCAGCTGCGTCGCACTCGCCGAGGAGGCGGTGTAACCGTACATTGCTGCCGAATCCTGAGCCCACATCTCGAAATATTCGGCTTCAGCGGTGGCGATTGCCGAGGTGTTTTGCCCAAAAAAATTCGTGGCCACCAACGTCGCCACCAGAGCACGATTTGCTGCGATTGCTGGCGGCGGAACCATCGCAGCGAACGCCGTCTCATACGCGGCGGCTGCTGCGCCCGCTTGGCCGGCGGCAAGTTCGGCCTGCTCGGCACTGCTGTCCAGCCACGTCACGAAAGGGGCCGTAGCAGCCACCATGGAAATGGACGCCGTCCCGAGCCAGGGGCCACTGGCAAGACCCGCAATCACCGAGCGATGGCCAGCCGCTGCCGCATGCAACTCGCCGGCAAGTGCGGACCACGCTGCCTGAGCGGCAAGCAATGAGCCAGCCCCCGGACCGGAGTACATCCGACCAGAGTTAATTTCAGGTGGCAATAATCCATAGTCCATGTTTCACATCCCTGTTTACTGACGCCGCACCGGCCTGCTCAGTCAGCTCGCTCAACGAGCCGCCGCCGCGTTGGCCGCCTCGGTGGCCGAATAAGCGTTCGCGTTGTCGGCAAGAACAGCCACCAATATCTCCTGAATTCGCACCGCCTGCGCGGCCAGTTCCTGATACCGCTGGGCGTGGGCGGCGAACTGCGCTGCGGTCAGCATGGAGACCTCATCGGCAGCTGCGGGAACGACCGCACTGGTCGGACCGGCCGCAATCCCGTTGCCAGCGGTGAATTCAGCGCCGATCGTCTGAAGATCGCCGGCCGCGGCCGCCAGCACTTGCGGATAGGCAGTGACAAAGGACATGCGGTTCCCCTTTCTGCAACGCCAAACAAGTCGAACGAGTCACGGTGTCCGAAAACTGCGCGAGTCGGCTGTCAACAGATTGAACGCATCGGCACACCGCGAAGCAAACCTGAGCTCACCATCGCGGTACGCCAATATCGGTGGCCAGCAGGCGACTGGGCAGCTGAAGCGTTGTTGCCGCAATCTGTCGACTACCCCAAATTGAGTGGCTAGGAGCTGCGTAAACATACATTTCTCGGTTGATCGCCGACAAACAGCAGGAAGACGTGGCGTCCCGCCTGCACGATGAAGGGAGACCAATGAAGCGATCCCGCGAGGATAAAATCTCGCTGACCGGTATTGAGCGGTGCCAGTAAGGATTGTGTCACCAGGTACAAAAGGTGGCCTGGGTGTGGCGGGCCGAGTGGTGGGTGTAACTTCCGCGGATGGTGCGCGAGGTTGACCAGGATGAGCTGATTGATTGCTGGACTCTTCTCGGCGACGAACTCGAACGCGTGGCCGGTAAGCATGGTGCCACTGGCCTGACCCCGATTGGGTGGATCAGTTCACGGGGTCCGGCCAGTATGACCCCACCGACCCGATGGGCAAGATGTTCTTCAACATCTTGGTAACCTTCGCCGAATTCGAAGTCGACCCCCTACGGATGCCAACCCGCGAGGGCATGGCGGTCGCCCGCGCGAAAGGCCGGCTCAAAGGTCGCCAACCCAAGCTCACCGCTAAGCAACAGAAGGAGCTGGGCCGGATGCACGATGCCGGCGAGTACACCGTCACCGATCTGGCCGAACTGTTCAAAGTCTCTCGGCTGACTGTCTCGCGAACCCTCCAACATGGCAAAACCACGGAAAGTGCCCAGTGACAGCGGAACTGACATATAGACCAGACCCCGACGATCCGTCCCTCGAACCTACGGCGATCCGGCCCGTCGAAAGCACCAGACGAGTGTCTCCTGTGGTGGCGATGCCGCAAAACACAGTGGTCGAAGGGCGGCAAGATGCTCTGGTCAGAGTTCGGCCACGTCCGCGACATCACCTTCAACGGATTCAGACCGGTGCGTTATCCAGTCATGATGGAACACCTGTGGCAGGACTGTTCCTGACTGCGCAACCCGGCGGTGCCAGCTTCGTTTGTATCTGATGACACGATCCTTACCAACACCCCATTGAGCGGTGTCGCTTAGCCGACAAAGGGCGTGCGTGGCATCACGGTGGGTCGAACCCCATATTTGGGAGCTGAACCGCCTACGCCGTGTCCGGCGCCGGCTAATGGCATACCGCCCAACAGATTCCCCCCGGCCCCAGCTTCGGCCTCTGCGCCGATGCTGCTGATGGGGATCGGCGAGATGCTGGGGCTGATACTGGACGCAGGTGGCACCCAGCTAGATGGCACGGACAATCTGCCGACCAGAGGCGCATTGCCAAAACTGGCCGCCACGGGTTGACCACCACTACTCAGACCTGTCGCGCCGAGGCCTTTAGCTAGCCCACCAATCCCGCCCGAGACCGGTGATCCTGCAGCTCCAGGAAACAGCCCCAGAGTCTTTGCCTCCTGAATAAAGTTATTGCTCATGCCGACACTGAAATACGGCAGCCCCTCCGTGTTGTAGAAAAAGCTAGCGTATGGCTGCAGCGCTGACAGCAGCCCCGACAACGAAGTGGGCAGAGTCGACTGGCCGAACAAAATCTGCCACAGCTGAGCCAACGGGTTGGCGCTGGCAGCAGCTGCGGGTGCCGCCAAGCCCTGCAGCGCGTTCGGCAAACTAGTAACCAGTTGCATCAGTGTTGACTGTGCACTACCGGCTGCGCTAGCTGCAGCTGCGGAACTGACCATCTGCGGTGGGGGGCTAAACGGCGTTACCACCGAGGAGCTGGCCGAAGTTGCCGCATAGCTATACATGGCCTCGGCATCTTGGGCCCACATCTGGCCGTATTGGGCTTCAAGCGCAGCGATTGCTTCCGTGTACTGACCGAAAACGTTCCTCGGTACCAGCGTCGCCAGCTGCATACGATTGGTGGCAATCAGCGGCGGTGGCACCATTGCCGCGAACGCGGCCTCATAGGCCGCCGCGGTCGCCCGTAACTGGCTAGCGGTCTGTTCAGCTTGCGCCGCGGTGGCGAGCATCCACGACACGTAGGGGGCGACTGCCTCGGCGGCTGACTGCGACGCTGAACCGAGCCATTCCTCACCGGTCAGCTCAATGATGATGCGTTCATAGCCGGCAGCAGCGGAATGCAACTCCGCGGCTAGTCCGTTCCACGCCGAAGCGGCAGCCATCAACGGGGCCGAGCCCGGACCGGAATACATCCGCATGGAGTTGACTTCCGGTGGCAAGGCGCCGAAATCCAGCACAGCACATACCCCTAGCGGGTAGCGGCCGCGTTAGCGGCTTCAGTAGCCGCATACGACCCAGCGCTGGCCGCCAAGGTAGTGCAGAACATCTCGTGAATCGCCGCCGCCTGAGCACTGACCTCCTGGTACATCTGAGCATGCACAGCGAACTGTGCCGCCGTCAGTGCTGACACCTCGTCCGCGGCCGCCGGCACCACCCCAGTCGTTGGTGCGGCGGCCGCTGCATTCTGGGCGCTCATCGCCGAGCCAACCCCCTGCAGTGTGGCCGCGGCTGCCGACAACGCTTCCGGTTGCGTCAGTACAAAAGACATGTCATCACTCCTCAACTCATCCGATGACCAGGACCAAAACTTCCCGATAACTATTCGTATTCAACAATGACGCGCATTCACGAATCGTGCCATTTCACGATCGCACCCGTCCTGGACAACTGACGTCCATCTCCTGGTAACCAAATTTAGATTTTACCAATTCGGCGTAACCCGTTGCGCGTATCGGATTAACCGAATGATCTTAGCAATCCTATCTGCATAATTTGAATTTTGTTATTCATATAACTTTGAGCGCAGTGCATGTTGCGTTTATGGGGCAGGTCACTCACGCGCTACCCGGCGCAGGGTGGCCGCGGCATTACCTTGTAGCGAAAGCCATACCGGTGGGTAAAACCGCCGGCGGCGTAACCTGGTCCACCCAGCGGTAACCCTTGAAGAATGCCGTCTACCGGACCGCCACTGGAACCCGCGCGGACGATGCCGAGCGGCTCTTCGCTCAAACTCTGCGGGTCGACCGAGATCCGAGCCGACCAGCTTGTTGGCGCTGATAGCACCCCAATTGAACGGGCATGGCCCAAAGCCGCAGTCACTGGCTGGGCGTGCAGCGGCACCAAGGAATGCGATGGGGGTGCGGCTAAACCTCTAGCCGCACCCCCTGGATTTGTCGGCGCCAAACCCAGACCGGCCGCCAAAGCCGGCCCCCAACCGTCGAGCACCGAAGACCCGGCCGCGCCTGCCGATGCCGGGGTGCCGGGAATCAATGTCTGCCCGATAGCACTGAAAAACGCTGCCGCTCCAAACCCGAAGTAGCTTTCCCCGAGAAGTCTTACTATCGCGGTTCGGTTATCGATCGTGAAATGGGGCAGCTTAGCCTCAAGCCACTGCCGCAAAGTTGCCACAGCCGAAGCGGGAGATGTAGTCCCAGCCATGAGCGTGGAGTCAACGATGCTCGTCGCCATATTGGCGGCCACGTCGACTGCGGCTGCTTGTCCCACTGCCCCGGCCGGGTTAACGGTTTTCGGCGGAAACATAAACGGGTTCAGTATCGAAGCGGTCGCCGAGGAACTGGCATAGCCATACATCGCCACGGCATCTTGGGCCCACATCTGGGCGTACTCGGTCTCGTTTGCCGCGATTGCGGGAGTGTTTTGGCCAAAAAAATTTGTCGCAATCAGTGTCGTCAACTGAACTCGATTAGCCATCACCACCGGTGGCGGCACCGTCAGCGTAAGGGCTTCTTCATAGGCCGCGGCGGCCGATCTGG
>JAIENC010000143.1 GCA_019751635.1 Mycobacteriaceae bacterium | reverse complement strand
ACTACCAACCGGAAGCGCACCGGAATCTTCGCTAATGACCTCGACATCGAGATAGTCGGGCTCACTAACATCAACGGCGTCAGCTTTGGCAACCACCGAACCTGGCCGATGAGGATCTTCGGGCTCTTCCTGCTCACGCTTGAGGTCATCGACAGGTTCGGCGTATTCGGCTTTCTCACAACGCCATTCGGGGTCACTACGATGCCCCACCGCGGGCCCACCCCGTTTCAGCAGCCGAGCGCCGCCGGTGCCATTGAGCACACGCGTAGCCAGGGCCACATCACTGGTGCGGCGCACAGCGTCACGCTTGTTGACCAACATCGGAACCAACACGAACAACCAAAGCACGACAAGCGAAACCCAGAGCAGTGATTGCGGGATGCTAGGCATGATGACCTGCTCCTTTCCCCGCCAAGAAGATTCATGGCCAGCGCGACAGGCCCTAGCGCGCACCGCCAATTACACACCTGTAATTTGCCACTTACAAGCACCACCAGTCGCACGTGTCACGCCCGTAACGTTCGCCACGGTTTTAGGCCACGCCCTAACTCGTCCAGCTGGCCTGTCCGCTATGCACCAAACGTGACGTCACCGACCCGTGCACCTCTTCGACTGTGAGGCCAAATAAGAGATGGTCTCGCCACGCGCCATCAACTTCGAGATAGCGGCGTAGCAAACCCTCTTCGCGGAACCCGACTTTCGCCAACACGGCACGACTTGCCGCATTCTCTGGACGTACGGTGGCCTCCACCCGATGCAGCATGACCGGACCGAAACAGTGGTCAAGCCCTAGGGCCAACGCACCGGTGGCAACTCCCTTGCCGGTGGCCGAGCTCGCTACCCAGTAGCCAATCCACGCTGAACTCAACGCCCCGTGAGTGACGTTGCCAATGGTCAACTGACCGCAGAACCGTCCATCAAGTTCAATCACGTAGGGCAACATGCGACCGCGGCGAGCTTCTGAGCGCAACCCTGAGCACAGCGCAGGCCACATTGACACGGTGTGGCGCAGCGCCCAATCACCTGAACCGCTGGGCTCCCAGGGCTCCAGATGCCTACGGTCAGCTAACCGGAGTCGGCTCCATAGCGCGCCATCACGCATGCGTACGGGCCGCAACCGGATCACCCCGGCAGCCACTCGCAACGGCCCAACGGCCATCGGCCATCCGGGATGCCGGAAACTGTGGAAACTGGCTGGCCACATGCTCACCGGAGTCCGCCTAACACCGCTTAACCATGCCGATCCAAAAACGCGACATCAACAATCTCACCGGCGCGGATCTGCTCCACCGCACTGGGAATCATGACAAGACAGTTTGCTTGGGCAAAGTCAGACAGCAAATCCGACGACGGCCCCGCAGCCCGGTCAGAGGTCTGCACAACATAGTCGCCGCTGCTGTCGTCGCGCATAAGCTGACCGCACACGTAGCCTTTACGCCCAACCACCGAGGCAATCGGCAACAGTGCCCGCGCCGATGTCATGCGACGCATCGGCTGCCGCCTACCCAGCAAGAGTCGGATCAACGGTCGGACCATCACTTCGAAGATCACCAACGCACTCAAGGGGTTGGCCGGCAAGACAAATGTCGGAACACCATCTCGTCCCAACCGCCCGAAACCTTGCACAGATCCCGGATGCATGCCGACCCGAGCGACTTCCACCCCACCAAGCCCTGCCAGCACCGAACACAGTTCATCGGCCACCGCACCACCTACCCCGGCAGCGATAACCAAGATCTCCGCGCGGTTGGCCAAACCCTCAACCACATCTCGGAGTCGTTGGGGATCACTGCCGACGATACCGACGCGATTAACGTCAGCACCGGCATCGCGACCGGCCGCCGCCAACGCATAGGAGTTGACGTCGTAGACCTGGCCGATGCCCGGCGTGCGCGCGACATCAACCAACTCGCCGCCGACCGCCAACACAGACAGCCGAGGCCGCGGATGCACCAAGACCCGCTCACGCCCCACCGCAGCCAAAAGCGCAACCTGAGCTGCACCGATGCTGGTCCCGACCCGTACAACGACATCGCCAGGTCGAACATCAGCACCGACAGGCCGGACATAAGCACCCAGCGGCGCGTCACGTCGGACACGTATCTGAGATGACTCCGGGTCGGTCCACCCCACCGGCAGGACCGTGTCGGCTGAAGTCGGCAAGGGCGCTCCAGTCTGCACCCGGGCAGCCTGCTTGGGCTGCAACCTGCTGGGGGTGCGTGCACCCGCCTTGATTGTTCCCGTTACCGGCAGAATTACCGTCTCCCGAACATCGACGCTGCGGACGGCGTAACCATCGATCGCCGCTTGCTCAAATCCGGGCAATGGACGTTCGGCTGCAACCTCTTCGGCGCAGATCAACCCTTGCGCCTCGGCGATAGCAACGTGTATAGGCCTCGGCGCCACCGCGGCAGCAAGCACTCGGGCCTGCTGCTCCTCCACCGAACGCACAGCGCGCCTTTCTACCGTCCCTGCCGATAGCGTCCAAGTCTGGACGCTCGCTACCGGGGCTAGTTGCCGTCGAGGCCCAATCGCGCGACTAACCATCGCCGCAAATCCGGACCATAGTCATCGCGAGCCAAGGCAAAATCAACCGCAGCCTTGAGATACCCACCCGGATTTCCCAGGTCATGTCGGGATCCGCGATGCACCACAACATGGACCGGATGGCCCTGCTGGATCAGCAACGCGATCGCATCGGTGAGCTGCATTTCACCGCCGGCGCCACGATCGATGCGGCGTAGCGCGTCAAAGATCGCCCGGTCCAGCACATAACGCCCAGCAGCGGCATACATCGACGGCGCATCGTCGGCTGGAGGTTTTTCCACCATGCCTTTGACTCTGAGCACGTCCGGATTTCCCGCATCGGGAGCTGCCTCGACGTCGAAGACACCGTAGGAACTGATTTCATCGGGTGTGACCTCGATGGCACATAACACCGTGCCACCGAGGCGGGCCCGCACTTTCGACATCGTCTCCAGGACGCCACTGGGCAACACCAAATCGTCGGGTAGCAGCACCATGACCGCATCCTCATCAGCGGACAATCGCGACTCCGCGCAACCGATGGCATGTCCCAGCCCGAGCGGCTCCGCCTGCACAACCGACTCGACTTTGATCAAGCGCGGAGCCCGACGCACTTTGGCCAACATGGCTTGTTTGCCGCGAGCTAGTAGCGTGCCCTCCAACACCAGATCTTCAACAAAATGCGCGACCACACCGTCTTTTCCCTCAGAAGTGACAATCACCAACCGTTCCGCGCCAGCTTCAGCCGCCTCAGCGGCGACCAGCTCAATACCCGGGGTGTCGACGACGGGGAGCAGCTCCTTGGGCACAGTTTTGGTCGCGGGCAGAAAGCGAGTACCCAAGCCGGCGGCAGGGACAATAGCCGTGCGCGGGATGAGAGCTTCTGGTAGTGACATCGTGCACACGATAATCGCAGTGACGCCACGGCCAGCGAGGCGGTGCACACCGGCAAACCCGAACTGCCATGGTTAAGGGCATGGTGGCCATGAACAAAGCCGCACTGCGGGCGCAGCTGCTGCGCGCGCGGCGCCAGATTACCGGCGATCTGCACGCCGCCGAGGCACGCCTGCTCAGTGCCCACCTGCGGGGCATAGTGGCCGCCGACAGCATTGTGTGCGCCTACGCACCCGTGGGCACCGAGCCCGGGTCGATCGAGCTACTTGACGTATTGCTACACAGCGCAAAACGTGTGTTGCTACCCATCGCACGGACCACCGACGATAGTGTCCCGCTGCCGCTGCGCTGGAGCCAGTACCGGCCGGACTGCCTTACCGGTGCACCGTTTGGGCTGCGTGAACCACCCGAGCCATGGCTGCCCGCGACGGCGCTGGCTCAGGCCAGGCTGATATTGGTGCCCGCATTGGCGGTCGATCGCCGAGGGGCGCGACTGGGCCGCGGCCGCGGCTTCTACGATCGCTCGCTGGTACACAAAAATCCCCGAGCCTTGCTCATCGCGGTGGTGCGCGACGAGGAATTGGTCGATGAGTTACCGTCTGAGCCGCATGACGTGGCGATGACCCATGTCCTGACCCCACAACGCGGAGTAATCGCCCTGCCCCTCACCAACACGGTGGCCTGACCGATGACCGATACTCAACACACGGCCAGAAGCGGCCGAAAGTGATACGTCAAACATCGCTGTCCTAGCACTTGCCACGGTAGAGTGCTAGAAAACAGAGCTCACTCGGAGGTTTCCGTGCCGACCTATAGCTACACGTGCACCGACTGCGATCACCGCTTCGATATCGTGCAAGCCTTCACTGACGACGCGCTGACCACATGCCAGAAATGCTCTGGTCGCCTACGCAAGCTGTTCAACAGCGTCGGCGTGGTATTTAAGGGCAGCGGCTTCTATCGCACCGACAGTCGCGAAGCGGCAAAGAGTTCAGCCAGCAGTTCAACTACCGCAAGCTCGACGGAGAAGAAGAGTTCGAACGAGTCGAAGAGCTCCGGCGAGACCAAGGTCACCAGCGAGAAGACCAGCTCGACCGAGAAAACAACGTCCGGCTCGACAGCGGCTTAGCCCGCCCGTCAGCCTCGTCTGACTGGTTATCCACAAGCACGCCCACGGTGGCGCCCAGTCGGCGGCTTTCCCCCCTACCGTGGCGGCATGGGCGAATCGTTGAATCCGACTGTACTAAGCCGGATAACGCACTTGCTACGCCCGGACTTGACCCGGACCATGCTGGCCCGCCGAGTTACCGCGGCCGGCCTGGTGTTGTTGGCTGGTCTGGCGACATTGCGGTCAAATCCGGAAGGCGATCACGCTGAGGTGGTGGTTGCCAACCACGATCTACGTCCTGGCGCCGCCTTGACCTCAACTGACATCCGAATCGAAAAACGTTTAACAACAACACTTCCCGACGGATCGCAAGAGAACCTGAAGGCGGTTATCGGAGCAACACTGGCTAGTCCTGTACGACGAGGCGAGGTGCTCACCGATGTTCGATTGCTCTCCAACCGGCTTGCCGAGTTCGCCGTAGGACCCGATTCCCGCACTGTCCCACTGCACTTAGCCGACAACGCGCTGATCGATCTGGTCCGCCCCGGTGATGTCGTCGATGTGTTGACCGCCTCGACAGCCAATGCTGAGGTCGCCCCGAAGGTGGTGGCTACCAACGCCGTCGTCATTCTGGTCTCGGCCAAACAACAGATCCAGGCCGCCGACAACGATCGAGTGGTGCTCGTGGCACTGCCTGCCCGGGTGGCCAATGCGGTGGCCGGTGCGACGCTCGGCCAAGCCGTAACCCTGACCTTGCATTAATCGATAAACCTAGGCAGAAGGCAATCGTCTGGGCTACGTTCCCCTTCTCTGATACACCAGGCCAGGAGGGACATCACGTGTTTAAGGGGTTCAAAGAATTTCTTTCGCGGGGAAATATTGTTGATCTGTCCGTCGCGGTAGTCATCGGCACCGCGTTCACCGCTTTAGTCACCAAATTCACCGACAGCATCATCACGCCGCTGATCAATCGAGTCGGCGCCAGCGGACAGTCCAATTTTGGGATTTTGCGTTTTGACATTGGCGGCGGCCAGGCAATCGATCTGAACATTGTGCTGTCAGCGGCGATCAACTTCATGCTGATCTCTGCAGTGGTGTACTTCCTGGTTGTCGTGCCCTACACCGCGCTTCGCAAACGCGGCGAGGTTACCCAGGAGGAAAGAACTGAACTCACTGTGCTGACCGAGATCCGCGATCTACTCGCCGAGTCCACTGGCCAATCCTCGGCCAGCCAGGCCGCCAAGCCAGACCTGCCGGCTCATTAGATTTCCCAACTCGACAGTTGACCAACGATATGCGTGGCCAATGGGTTCAAGGTGGCTATTCCGTCACGAACAGCTTGTCGTGAACCAGCGAGGTTAACCACCAACGTGCTGCCAGATATACCGGCTAGGCCTCGTGACAATCCACCATCGATAATGCCCGCGGACAGCGCCGAAGCGCGTATCGCTTCGACGATACCGAGAATTTCGCGATCAAGAATGTCCCTGGTGGCTTCTGGAGTGACCGCACGGGGCGTTACCCCGGTACCGCCCACGGACACCACCAGATCTACCCCACCGATCACCGCGGTGTTGAGGGCGTTGCGGATCTCCACTTCGTCGGCGGCAACCGCCACCACTCCATCAACAACGAACCTGGCCTCGGTAAGCAGCTCGGTAACTAGCGGCCCGCTATGGTCTTCGTCGCCGTGGGCAGTGCGATCGTCAACGACAACAACGAGTGCCCGGCCTACTATCTGCTCACGCTCTTGCATAGCTGCAACCGTATATCTGTGCGCAGACAACTAGCGCAGCGAGTCCAGTTACTGTTGCGCCTTGCCGAGCGTGACTTGCACTGTCCGGCTGGCCCCGTCCGCATCGAGATAGGTCAACATGACCTTGTCCCCGGGGGCTTTGGACCGTACTGCGGCGACCAGCCCGTCGGCACTGTTGATCGGGCGGTCGTCGACTTTGGTCACCACAACCCCCTTGGGCAATCCGGCGTTGGCCGCCGCCCCGTTGGGGAGTACCTCAATCACCTTGGCGCCAGGGGCCCCCTTGTCATTGGTCACCTGCACGCCCAGTGAAGCGTGGGAGGCCGTTCCGGTGCTGATTAACTCATCAGCGATGCGCTTGGCTTGATCGACTGGGATGGCAAAACCCAGGCCTATCGAACCGCTCGGTGCATCTCCAGAATCAGCCCCCAAAGTGGCGATAGCCGAGTTGACGCCAATCAGTTGGCCACTCATATTGACTAACGCACCACCCGAATTACCCGGGTTGATCGCGGCATCGGTTTGAATGGCGTCCAGCACGGTGTTCTGGTTGCCGGACTCTCCGGTAGTCGACACCGGCCGATTGAGCGCACTGACAATGCCGGTCGTCACCGTGCCCTCCAGGCCCAGCGGCGACCCGACCGCAACAACAGGCTGGCCGACCCGCAAATTTGCCGATGACCCGAGACTGATCGGGTTAAGCCCAGGAACCCCCTGCACACGAACGACAGCAATATCCGTTGTCGGGTCAGTCCCGACAACGGTAAACGCCGCTGTCCGGCCATCGACGAAAGTGACGGTCGTCTTTGGTGCGCCGGATCCACCCCCAGGGCCGCCCTTGGCGGCCGCAACAACATGGTTATTGGTCAAAATCAGCCCATCCGCGGACAAGATGATGCCGGACCCTTCCTCGGACTGGCGCCCCATATCGGTCTCCAACATCACGACGCTGGGCACCACTTTGGCGGCAACCTGCTCGACAGAACCGCCCGGCGCATTGGCTGCCGGCACGCTCGGTGCCCCTGCCGTCGTACCGCCAGTCACTCCTCGCCCGGTCCGGAAACCGTGGTCAACCAACGATGCCGCCGCGCCACCGATACTCGCCGATACCACGGCAATCACTAACGCGCCCAAGAAAATACCCACCCGGGAACGCCTCGGCCGCACCCCAGCAGGCGGGATCAAGCCGAACCCCGCGGGCGCGGTGATGCCAACCCCCGGAGCATGCGCCACTCCCTGATACGTAGCGCCGGGCGGGATAGATGATTGACGGTGCGACGGCGGGTAGGCATAGCGCCAGTCGTAATGCTGAGCAGGCGCTGGCTGATTAGGTACCGGGGGGTATCCCGGTTGCTGCTGCGGCGGCGGCGAATACCTCGGGTGATTCGTCATGTCGCTAGGTTGCTCTTCC
>JAIENC010000267.1 GCA_019751635.1 Mycobacteriaceae bacterium | reverse complement strand
ATGCACGGCAGTGATCCCATTGGCCGATAGGTATGCTTCCTGGTAATACGCCTTCAGCCCGCGGTGCGCCAGTCTGGCTCGAAGTTCGTCAAGATGCCCCGCCGGCGACGAGGGCGCCTGGGTATCAACGTACGCTAGCTGGGGCGCGGAAGCAGCCGCAGACCGTAGGTCTAGTTGCGCGCAGGTATGCAACACGGGGAATTCTCGGAGCAGTTCGATGGCCTCGACCTCCTCGGCAGCTACGACCTCCCCCCTACCGAGCTTGAGTTGGAGCAATTCGGTCAAAGCGCGATGAACACTATAATGCCGTGACAGCGACGTTCCCGAACCATACAAGCGATGCCCGGGCTGCCCCGGCGAATAGGCCATCGTGCTGGGCACGCCGACATCTGATGTGATGTCAATAAGCCACACGTCGCGTCCCATCCGCGTCTGCACCTGCCCGAGCAACGTCTGCAGCTCGACGGGAAGTGTCGCGGGGTCGAGGAACGCCGGCGCCGACGGGGTTGGCGAGACGATACAGCGGAGCAAGAAGAGCGAGAGCGCGTCACGCTCGATAGCTTCGTTAATCGCGTGTACGGCAGCCTCATTGCGACTACCGCCGATCGCACAGCCACTGTTCGACGAGTAACGAGCAAGCGATGTGTAGTCCGTGGTATCGCCAAGCCGGCTGCGCACTGCAGCACTGTGCTGCTCAACCCAGTCGGTGTTGGATAAAAACAACGGCACCGCTAGCGTGTCTTGGCCGGCAAGTTGCTGGTAAACCCGGCAGGCGATCACCTTGCTGGGCTGCTCAGCCAGCAGAGCTACGTAGGTCTCACCGGACAACCCGGAGGCGGCAACCTCAGCGCAGGAACGCAGCACCATCTGATCACTCGGCCGTTGAGTGACGTGATGTTCGAGTGCCTCATACAGTGCGCCGACGCGGGCACCGTCACTGCAGCCCTTACCCCAGCCCATCCCGTACGGCGTCGATTCGCCGGTCTGGCCGACTAGCTGGCAACGCCAGACCGTGGGATCCCCGCCGTAGCACTGAAGGGTGGCAGAAAGCCCCAACTCGGCAATCGTCGAACACACCCGGCGCTCGGCGTCATCGAGGCGAAACTCGCGTTCACCGTGCTGCAAGGAACTAGATTGCAGCCAATCACGCACTACTTGGCAAGCTGGGCCAGAAGTTGCTGTTCCGCGGCGGTTAGCCCCACACCCTGAGTGCTGATTTGTCCCGATTGAGCGACAAACCCGGTGAGGTCATACGCGCCCCGGCGGGGGCGGTTGGTGACGATCATACGAACTCCTCTCTTGGCCTGGTCACCGAAAGCTATCACCCACTAGCGGCACGTACCAGGGCCAATATGCACAGTGAATTACCCAAAACTCCGATGCTTTGCCGAGCTGATCTTTGGGTCTACGCCATGAGCCGCGGCGACCGCACTCAGGAAGACTCACGAATGCGATTCGCCAACCGACGCCGCAGTGTTGGCGCTGGCGCGACGGCCGCGGCGGCCAGCAGCTCGGCCAGTGCGGTGAACTTAACCCGAGGTCTACCACTGAGTGCACCCCGGGCAATCTCGGCAGCATCGATGGCCCGCCAACCTTGTGCATTCACCATGTCCGGCTGACTGGCGCGGACCAGCCTGGTCAGCGTCGCAGCCGAACCCACTGGACCGAGCAACCGACCTTCATTGAAGTCAGCGACCAACGCTTGCACAGTTTGCCAGGAACAAGATTTGTTGGTGCCAATGAAGCCCGTCGGACCCCGCTTGATCCACCCGGCGACATAGACACCCAGCATCGGCTTGCCGGAGCGTGGATCAATCACCCGGCCACCGTCATTGGGCACAATACCCGCCCCCACATCGAATGGTAGATCGCGAATAGGCTTGCCCTGATAACCAATTGAGGTTAAAACTAGACCGGCGTCGAGTTGTTTTGGGTGAGCGGTGCCGGTGACCGCAAACTGTACACCGACGGCACACTCGGTACCGAGCACTCGTTGCGGCGTCAGGTGATAAGCCAGCCGGATACGGGGTTTGGAGATCCGCGCCGAGCTCTCACCAAGTTTGCTAAGAACCTCCAGCTTGGCCCTGACTGTGACATCGGTAGCGCTTGCCGAATCACGCAGCACTAGCTCACGGTCGTTGTCATCGAGCACGACCTCGGTGGTGGCCGTCAATCCCACCAACTCGGGCAGCGTAAACGCCGAGTGCGCTGGTCCACGACGACCGACGATCACTACTTCGCGCACCGCCGAACCACGCAATGCTTGCAACGCATGGTCGGCAATATCGGTGCGAGCCAGCCGATCCGGATCGGCGGTAAGCATGCGGGCGACATCCACAGCGACATTGCCATTGCCAATGACAACAACGCGTTCATGATCGAGATCGACGGGCAGATCGGTGTAATCCGGGTGCCCATTGAGCCAAGCAACAAACTCGGTGGCCGTCCCGGTACCAGCAAGCCCCATGCCGTCGATAGCGAGTTGGCGATCATGGGGCGCACCGGTCGCGTAGAGCACCGCATGATGGTGAGCCGCCAGCTCGGCGTGGCTGAGATGTTTGCCGATCTCCACGTTGAGATAGAACCGAAACCGATGATGACCAGCGACCTGTTCGAAAACGTGCGCGACCCGCTTGGTCTTCTGATGATCAGGAGCCACTCCAGCGCGTACTAAACCGTAAGGGGTGGGCAGCTTTTCGAAGACATTGACCCGCACGCCATGTTGAGTAAGCAATTCCTCGGCGGCATACATCGCCGCTGGCCCAGATCCGACGATGGCCACGGTCAACGGCTCCGAGCGAGCACGGATCTGGGCCGCTGGAATCACCGGAGCCAACCTGGAGGTTGGCGGTAGCTTGATCTCGACCGGCCGTTCCGGGTAATACGATGCGTTAATCTCCAGGAAAGGTAGCTCGGCAGCCGCCAACCTGGTATCGGGTGCGATAGCCCCGACCGGACAAGCTCCTACACAAGCGCCGCAGTCCACACAGGCCACCGGGTCGATGTAGAGCATCTCCGCAGCGCTAAAGTCCGGCTCATCCGGAGTCGGGTGAATACAATTGACTGGGCAAGCAAAAACACATGACCCGTCATTGCAGCACGACTGGGTAATCACATGCGGCATAGCGAGATTGCGCTTAAAGCTAGGCTACCGGCAACAGGTGTTGACGTTGCGGCTCGCTGCGGTACCGCGACGGCTGGCCGTTGATCTTGCAGATCCGCCACAGCACACGTGCGACCGGGTTCATCAGCCCGGTGTCATAGGCCAACATTCGGACGTCGGCAAACATGTCGCGCAGCCATTTTCGTGACTCCGGCGAGCGGAAGAACAACTCTTTTTTGACATCGGAAGGAATGTCGAACTCTCGCCAGAAATCTTTGGGCGGCACCACAATAGCTTGGCAAAGCGCCCGCATGGTCAAGGGATAAGTCAGCGAGATGCAGGCACGTTGCATCTTGGTCATGCCCGGCAACCGTTTACGCAGATATTCATGCGCAAAAGAGATATGGCGCGCTTCTTCGGCCACATGGATAGCCATCACCCGCTCCATGATTGGATGCAGCGACTTACCTTCCCGCAACACATTTTTCTGCGTGTGATCGATTGGCTCCTCACCGGCGAGCACACCAACAAAAAACGCTACCGGCAGCGGGCCGGCGAACAACGGAATAACCGGCGAGAGCCACCGCAGCACCCGCGGCAAGCCCGGTACGTCGGCACCGACCCGATTGACCATCTCCTGAAACATCATGGTGTGGTTGCACTCTTCAACCGATTCATGCAAACAGTACCGATATTCCGGCGAGCCATTAGGCATCCAGAATGTGTAGTTCATCAGGCCACGAATCAGGATCGATTCGAAGTGCAAACCAACTTTAGCCACATTAGCCTGCCGCCACATACCGATCTTGATCTGCCGTTCTTGCGACTGGGCTAAGTACCAAGGGTGACGACCCAACGGATCGGTCTGCGGCAGAATCCACCGTGGATCGTTTTCGGTCACCGCAAATTCCGGCGAATCCCAATCAATATCGGTGTACGGGTTGAAGTTTCGCCGCACCGACCCCTCGGACAGTGTGGCGAGCATTGCCACGTACTCGACGTCATCGCCCACCTCCATATTGCGACGCCAACGTCGCATCAACGCGGTCTGGGGCATAGCAAAACCTCCTTGCGAGGTTTACATTTCGAGGCGCAATGTACATATACAGTACCGCGGGTATCGGGAATTGGCCAGACCTCGAGGCGGCTACCCTGTTGGCTATGACCGACCAGCTCACTCAGTCTTTGCAGAAGACTTTGGAAATTCCCAGCAACATCAAGCCCGGCGATGGGCGCTTCGGCTGCGGACCTTCCAAGGTCCGACCCGAACAACTGCAGGCGTTGGCCACCACAGCAGCCGGATTATTTGGCACCTCACACCGCCAAGCCCCGGTCAAAGATCTGGTCGGTCGGATCAGATCAGGCTTGGTCGAATACTTTTCCGTGCCGGACGGCTACGAGGTCATCCTGGGCAATGGCGGCGCGACCGCGTTCTGGGACGCCGCAGCATTCGGGCTGATCGACAAACGTTCGCTGCACCTCGCCTACGGTGAATTCAGCGCCAAGTTCGGTTCCGCAGTGGCCAAAAACCCCTTCGTCGGCGACCCGATCATCATCAAGGCCGAGCCGGGCAGTGCACCGGAGCCGCAAGCCAATCCATCGGTCGACGTGATCGCCTGGGCGCACAACGAAACCTCGACCGGGGTAGCGGTACCTGTGCATCGCCCCAGCGATGCGGGCGATGCCCTGGTGGTGATCGACGCCACCTCCGGCGCTGGTGGCTTACCCGTCGACATCGCCCAAACAGACGCCTACTACTTCTCGCCACAGAAAAATTTCGCCGGCGACGGCGGCCTCTGGCTAGCCATTTTAAGTCCAGCAGCATTGGCCAGAATTGACGCGATTGCCGCGTCCGGGCGGTGGGTACCCGACTTCCTGTCGCTGCCAATCGCGGTGGAAAACAGCCTGAAGAACCAGACATACAACACCCCGGCAATCGGCACGTTGGCGCTCATGGCCGAACACATCGACTGGGTATTGGGCAACGGCGGGCTGGAGTGGGCCGCCAACCGCACCGCCGACTCGTCCCAACGGCTATACAGCTGGGCCGAAAAACGGCCTTACACCACTCCTTTTGTCACCGAACCCCGGCACCGCTCTCCCGTCGTGGGCACGATCGATTTCACCGACGACGTGAACGCGAAGACCGTCGCAGCGATCTTGCGGGCCAACGGCATCGTGGACACCGAGCCGTACCGCAAACTCGGCCGCAACCAACTCCGGATCGCGATGTTCCCCGCGATTGACCCCGATGACGTCAGTGCGCTCACCGAATGCATCGACTGGGTGGTCGAACGACTTTAAATCGGACTCGCCTCAGCGTGTCAACGGGTTTATCGCCGCTCGCCGAGTTACAGTGCCAAGCATTAGGCCCGGCACTGCTCGGCGAGGAGAAGTCATGCGGGAACTCAAGGTGGTTGGGCTCGACGTGGATGGAAAGACAATTATCTGCCAAGGCGAAGACCCCGCCGAAGTCTTCACGCTGCGGGCCGATGACCGACTTCGTGCTGCCCTGCAAGGCAACGCTAGGCGGGTTGCGCAGACCGAACTCGATATCAAAGTCACCCAAAATTTGAGTCCCAAAGACATTCAGGCGCGCATCCGCGCTGGTGCATCCGTCGAGCAGGTGGCCGCGACATCAGGCACCGACATCGCCAGGGTGCAGCGGTTCGCCCATCCGGTGCTGCTCGAACGGTCGCGGGCCGCTGAACTGGCCACCGCCGCGCACCCGGTCCTTCAAGAAGGCCCCATTGTGTCGACCCTGCTGGAGACCGTTACTGCGGCCTTCGAAGCCCGGGGGCTCAATCCCGGCAGCTTGCATTGGGACGCCTGGCGCACCGAAGACGGTCGCTGGAAAGTGCAGCTCGCCTGGCAGGTCGGCCGTTCCGATAATGTGGCACATTTCCGTTTCACGCCCGGCGCCCACGGAGGTACGGTCACCTCGATCGATGACACCGCCCGGGAGCTGATCGATCCGAATTTCGATCGTCCGCTGCGCTCACTCGCCCCAGTAACCCAACTCGACTTCGCTGAGCCAGAGCTACCCGAACCGGTCGCACCGGCCGAACCGCCGGTGAGCGACCGAAGGACTAAACCCGCCATTCCGGCTTGGGAAGACGTATTACTGGGAGTCCGCTCAACCGGTCAGCGCTGAGGATCCGATTCACCCCGGCATAGCCAACAGAATCAGCCATGCCCCCAGCACACCCAGGCCTGAGCCCAACGCAAACCAGCGCCGGACTGGTGTTTTCCGCCATCCCCACAGAGTCGGCGCCAGGCCTGCGGCAGCGACAATGTTGAGTCCAACCGCAAGCATCGGATGCACACGCACCAGCCCCAGACTCAGGATCACCACGGCAACTGTGGTTACCCCGGCAACGAACCCAGCCACGGTCAGACCGGTGCCCCAGGGCACCTGGCTGCGCCCAGTATTGCGGTCAACCACAGCGTGAACATACCCGGTGATCACCGGGTATGTTCAGTGACGATGCCTACCCCACCAGACGCAGATCCCCAGCCGCCGCCGCTGCCCATCGGGCTGCTCTCGGTATGGCCAGTTATTGTGATCGGCGCGCTGGCCTGGCTGATAGCCGCCATCGCCGCTTTCAGCCTGCCCGCCTTGGCAAACTGGCGGCCGGTAACCGTCGCCGGACTCGGAGTCGGATTGCTCGGCACAGGTATCTTCGGGTGGCAACGTGCCGCCGCCCGCCGCGGCGCGCGTGGCGCGCAAGAAGGGCTCCAAGCCCATCTCGATCACTAGGAGGTTCCACCCCATGACCGCTCCGCTGCTGCAGGCACAGATCGATATCAACGCGCCAGTCGCGACGGTCTGGGAGTTGGTATCCGATTTGCGGCGCATGCCGCAGTGGAGCCCGCAGTGCCGACAAATGAAGTTGCTCGGTCCCCTACGGCCAGGCACCCGTACTGTGAACCTCAACCGGCGTAATTATCTGTTCTGGCCGACAACCTGCACGATCACCGAAGTAATCCCGGAGAAAAAGCTGGCTTTTCGGGTCAATACCAATGGCACCCTGTGGAGCTACGAGCTGGAACCCACCGAGCAAGGCACCCGAGTTGTGGAGACCCGGCACGCCGAGAACGGGGTCAAGGCGGTATCCACCCTGACCGTGAACACGTTGTTAGGCGGTACCACGAATTTCGAACGTGAGCTCATCGATGGGATGAACACCTCGCTGGCCAGAATCAAAGCCGCTGCCGAGAACGGCTAAGACGGTTGGCTTTGGTCCGCGATGTCAAGCAAGCCGTCATCGTAAGGGTCATACAAGGGCGACCCAATGCGCGCCGGAGCGGGCGTGTCGGAGTGGGCTCCGCAGCCGTATTGACTATCGACGACATGACCGTCAGCAGACAGTTCGTTGCCGCATACCCCAAACATCACCCCCAGCGACCCGGCTAGCGGCAGATAGAAACCGCAGTCACGACAAACCCGTTTGGTGGATCGCGCCATCGGGGAATGCGGACCGTAATCACCGTCATGCCACCGCTGCGCCGCCTGCGCCCGCCCCCAGGGACTAATCACCCAACGTCGGCCCAGACCAAATTCGGCAGCGG
>JAIENC010000062.1 GCA_019751635.1 Mycobacteriaceae bacterium | reverse complement strand
GCCCGCACAAGCCGAGGAGTGGGAGCAAACCGTCACCGAGATGACCGCCGAAGACGACGAGTTAACTGAGTACGTACAATCCCTGGAGCAACGTGGCGACGCCGAGGTCGACATTAGTGATGCCTTGGGCGTGATTGACGGGGATGCGCTGGCTGCCGAATTCGAGCGCTATCTACGTCGACGCCACCCAGGGTTAGGTCGCTAAGCAGCGGATTGGACGCTGCTAGTCACCGCCGAACGATGACAGGATCTCTTGATGACTGTAACGCCTGATCAGGCTAGTCCGTGCCCGAAACCGGTGGCCGGTGACGCCCTGGGCGAGGAAGACGGTTATCGCAAGCGGCTCAAACCGCGCCAGCTTCGCATGATTGCCATCGGGGGTGCGATCGGCACGGGTCTGTTCTTGGGCGCCGGCGGCCGCCTAGCCAGCGCCGGGCCCGGATTGTTTCTGGTGTACGGGATATGCGGAATCTTTGTCTTCCTCATTTTGCGGGCACTGGGCGAACTGGTGTTGCGCCGCCCGTCGTCGGGATCGTTCGTGTCCTATACCCGAGAATTTTTAGGCGAAAAAGCCGCATACGTCGTTGCCTGGATGTACTTCCTGAACTGGTCAACCATGGCCATTGCCGAAACCACCGCGATCGCAACCTACTTGCATCGCTGGAGTGTCTTTGCAACCGTACCGCTGTGGACACTGGCATTGATCGTGGTGGCGGTGGTGCTAACCGCCAATTTGATCTCCGTGGAATGGTTCGGCGAATTGGAGTTCTGGGCAGCACTGGTCAAAGTGTTTGCCTTAATCACCTTTCTTATCGTGGGAACAGTATTTCTTGCCGGACGTTTCCAAGTTGACAATCACGACACCGGATTGGTCCTGTGGACTAATCATGGCGGATTATTTCCGACCGGCGTTCTTCCGCTGTTGATGGTCACCTCAGGGGTGGTTTTTGCCTACGCCGGAGTTGAATTGCTGGGCACGGCCGCTGGTGAAACATCTGAACCGGAAAAAATCATGCCACGGGCAATCAATTCCGTGGCCGGGCGTATTGCACTCTTTTATGTTGGGGCGGCTACGCTGCTGGCGCTCTTGCTGCCCTACACCGCGTTCAAAGACGGCGAGAGTCCGTTCGTCACGTTCTTCGCCAAAGTCGGCTTTCCCGGCGCCGGCGATCTGATGAATGTCGTGGTGATCACCGCAGCGTTGTCCAGTCTGAACGCTGGACTGTACTCGACTGGACGAACCTTGCGTTCAATAGGCCTAAGTGGCAGCGGCCCCAAATTCGCCACACTGATGTCCAAAAATGGCGTGCCGTACGGTGGAATTCTGTTAACCAGCGTTATCGCCCTACTCGGTGTTGTACTGGATGCGGTGATTCCTGGTGAAGCCTTCGAAATTGTGCTCAATATCTCCGCGTTAGGCACCATCGCGTCGTGGGCTGCGATCGTGCTGTGCCAACTTCGGCTCTACAAATTATCCAATATCGGGATCATGCAACGGCCCCGATTCCGCATGCCACTCTCCCCCTACTCTGGATATCTGACCCTGCTGTTTTTGGCTTCCGTCCTGGCCTTAATGGCGTTCGACAACCCGATCGGGACGTGGACCATCGCCTCAGTGCTTGTTCTGGCTCCGGCTCTCATCGCCGGCTGGTATGCCGTGCGCCATCGGGTAATGGCCATCACACGCGATCACGAGCAAGAACCCGAACGCGAACGCGAACTCGAACCGGTGCTTACCTGAGGCCTGTCGGCGGCCTTCGGTCGGCTTCAGCGTCTGTCTAAAGCCTCCGTATGAGCGCTGGCAGAACGGCCAAGTGCCACCACTTCGGCGTCCATCCGAGGCAAGATCTTCTTCGTCACCCTCTTTACCGGAAGCTCTCCCACCACAGTGGATAACCCTGGTTTAATCCAGCGGAACACCGACACCCAACCCGGGCAGTAAACCCGAGTCCGGCGGCCTTCGATGCCATCGACGAAAGCGGCCACACACCTGTCCACCGACGTGGTTGCGCCCAACGGCCAGGGCAGCTTGGCCAGCAGGTCCCGGAACGAGGGCAAGTCAGCCTTAGTATCCCGGACCAACGCAGTATCGATCCACGACATATGCGCTGAGCCCACGCTGACACCGAGTTCAGCGACCTCCACCCGCAAAGCGCTGGCGAAATGTTCAATACCAGCCTTTGATGCGCAGTACGGCGCCAGCCCGGGCGCAGCGACGAACGCCGCCAGGGACGAAACAATCAACACATAGCCCCGCCGGTCCGCTACCGCCGGCAACGTCGCCCGCACCGTGTGGAATACGCCAAGCAGATTGACATCCACGACCCGCTTGAACGCCTCCGGGTCAACTTGCAACACAGATCCATAGCTGGCAATACCGGCGTTGGCCACCACGACGTCGATGCCGCCGAAATGCTTGACGGCGTTATCGGCAGCGGTCTGCAGTGCCGGCAGATCACGAACGTCGGCAACCGCCGTGAACACTCCAGCATCACCACCGAGTTCAGCCGACAACGCACCCAACGCCGCCTCGTCGAGATCGGTGAGCACCAATTTGGCGCCCTTGCTGTGTAACCGGCGAGCAAGCGCAGCACCGATTCCCTGGGCCGCACCGGTAATGAAAACAACTTTGCCGTTTACCGCAGTCATAGCCAGAACATACCGCCACCGACGATTACAGGTCCACCCCCAGCAAAGCGTCGACGGCGGTTGCTATCTCCTTAGACGCCTCGGCATGCGGGCCGCCGTATTCCAGCGCATCAGTAACCCAATTATCTAGTGCAGCAATCGCATTCGGCGTATCAAGGTCATCGGCAAGGTAGCTGCGCACCCGGGCTATGGTGTCTGCTGCGGCAGGACCGGAAGCCAACGTGGTCGCGGCACGCCAACGGCGTAGCCGCGCCGCGGCCTCCTCAATCAGCGCGGCAGTCCAGTATCGGTCAGCACGGTAATGTCCGGACAATAACCCCAGTCGAATTGCTGACGGCTCAACGCCCTGGCGACGAAGCGTTGACACCAGCACCAAATTGCCCCGACTCTTGGACATCTTATGTCCCTGCCAGCCAATCATTCCGGCGTGCACGTAGTGACGAGCGAAACGCCTTTGCCCACTCACCGATTCGACGTGCGCGGCGGTAAATTCGTGGTGCGGGAAGATGAGGTCGCTCCCGCCGCCTTGGATATCTATGCCAGTGCCAAGACGGCTGAGCGCGATAGCCGCGCATTCGATATGCCAACCTGGCCGACCCGAACCAAACGGCGCCGGCCAGCTCGGCTCATCGGGTCGGGCAGCACGCCACACCAGGACATCGAGTGCATCGGTCTTACCCGGCCGCTGCGGGTCGCCCCCACGCTCGGCGAACAGCGCGAGCATGGTGTCACGGTCATAGCCTGACTCATAGCCGAACTGGGAAGTGGCATTGGCGGGAAAATAAATGTCGGGGTACGCACCGTCGATGATGTACGCCACACCCGAAGCCAACAGTTTTTCGACGAGTTCGATCACTTCCGCGACGGCATCGGTCACCCGCACGTAGTCCCGCGGAGGCAGAACTCGCAGCGCGGTCATGTCCTCGTCGAACAGAGCGATCTCGCGGGCGGCCAGGTCGCGCCAGTCGGCATGGTCCCGTTCAGCACGGACCAGCAGAGGATCATCGACATCGGTGATGTTCTGCACGTAGTGCACCTCGTGGCCAAGGTCTAGCCAGAGCCGATGAACCAGATCGAACGCCAAATAGGTAGCGGCATGACCAAGATGGGTAGCATCATAGGGGGTAATCCCGCAGACATACATGGTGGCTAACCGACCGGCGGCCACTGGACGCACCTGCCGGTCCGCGGTGTCGTACAACCGCAGCTGCGGGCCTCGTCCCGACAGCGTTGGAACCGGTACGGAAGGCCAGGACTGCATGCCCTCGACTCTAGGACCTCTCCCCCAACGAACGGCTCGTGGCTACCGCACGATGGGCCTGCACTGATACCGGCTACATGCTCGCAACGGCTAAAACGCCGGCCAAGGAATGGGGCGATGCCGACTCGGAATGGGCATGACCGGGTTATCCAGCATCCCCCGCACGCGCCAACCCAAGGCCGTAGCTTCGGTACCGGTAATCAACTCGGCTAGCGCATCGGCCAACGAACCGTCGAGAGCGCCCGCGAGCCGGTCAATCGCATCGAGAGCCTCATCATCAATCGGCTTGCCAGACCAGCCCCACAACACGGTGCGTAGTTTCTCCTCGGCGTGTAGGCATATCCCGTGGTCAACCCCGTAGACGCGCCCAGTGACGCTGCGTAAAACGTGGCCGCCTTTACGGTCAGCGTTGTTAATCAGCACATCGAATACCGCCATCCGTCGAAGCTGGATGTCATCGGCATGCGCCAGGGTGACTTCATAGCCCGCGTTGTCATAGGCGCGCAGCACCGGCAGATAGCCTGGCGCGAGCCTGCCGGCCGGAAACAAGTCGACCAGCGCGGGCCCGGCTTCGGGGTCCGCGGGATGACGGTTTGCCACGACACCGGGCTGCTCAATCCATAGTTGCACCATGCCCGGACCCGCCGGTCCGTCACGAATTACCGTGTCGGGCACGATATCCCACCCTAACTGCCGCGAAATCAAGTAGGCCGCACGTTCACGACCGGCCAGGGTGCCATTCGGGAAATCCCACAGTTGTTGCTCACCTGCGATGGGCTTGTAGACGCATCGTAAGTTGGATCCGTTGAGCGTTGACTCGCATAGATACGTGGCGTTGCTCGCCACCCGAATGCGCCCAAGGACCCTCAACTCGCCGTGCCGCAACACCTCACCGGCGTCAGCCTTCGGGGTCATCGCTAGATCCGAGCGCCGCGCCACGGTGATAACCGTTGGTTCGCGCGCAGATATGCCCGTCCGGATCCAGTGGTTCGTCGCAGAGCGGGCAAAGCGGGCGGCCGGCTGAGATGACTCGGTAGGAACGGGTGGCGAATTGCCGCGCCGATTCTGGCGTCAGGAATACCCGCACCGCATCTGGCCCCTCTTCGCTGTCGTCAAGTACTACGGAGGCGTCGAACTCGGCATCAGTCACCGCCAACAGTTCAACAACGACCGTCTGCGCCTCAGAGTCCCAGCCCAAGCCCATAGTCCCGACCCGAAACTCTGCATCGACTGGAGTAATGAGTGGGCTGAGATCATCCACCTCGGTGGCCTCCGGCGGTACCGGCGTGCCGAACCGACGATTCACTTCAACCAGTAGCGCTCCGATCCGCTCGGCGAGCACCGCAACCTGCTGTTTCTCCAACACAACCGACACCACCCGAGTGTCATGGACGGCTTGCAGATAGAAGGTGCGATTTCCGGGCTGACCAACAGTCCCGGCGACGAAACGGTCGGGAGTGCGAAAAACGTGGATTTCACGTGCCATGACACCCTCCAAAATACCGACAATCACGCTTGCTTCGTAGTTTTCTTGGCCGATACCCACCCCATAACTAGCCTGAGCGCGGTCAGCGCAGATCGGGCACCCACAGAGTTGGGGCAGTCAGCCGGACGTCAATCAACGGAGCCACCGATAACCGCATCACCGGGCGGCAGTTCAGCGTCCTGCTGACCCCGTGTTGACGGCGCAGTTTTCAGCGCAACCGATAACTGTCGGCCAGTGTGGTTGAGATGCAGCACAAATGGCCGCATCGGCGTATAGCGGATCACGCTCATTGAGCCCGGGTCCGCAGTGACGCGTTGAAAATGATCAAGATGCAAACCCAGTGCATCAGCAATCACCGACTTGATGACGTCACCGTGTGTGCAAGCCAGCCAGAGTACGTCAACACCGTCCTGGTCGGCCAATCGGCGATCGTGTTCGCGGACAGCGGCTACCGCACGCGCCTGCACCTGCGCCAAACCCTCTCCGCCGGGAAACACCGCCGCGCTGGGGTGGGCTTGCACTACTGCCCATAACGGCTCTTTAACCAAGTCGCCGATGCGGCGGCCCGTCCATTGACCGTAGTCAACCTCGACGAGTCGTTCATCAATGACAGGCTGCAAGCCCAATGACTCCGCTAAAGGTTCGAGCGTGCGCCGACACCGCAACAGCGGGGAACATACCAGCCCCCGGATGGGCAGTTCAGCGATCCGGTCGACCAGCTCAGCGGCTTGCCTACGTCCCCTGTCGTCGAGATCGATGGCCTCCGAACGCCCCGCCAAGATATGCGCGGTGTTCGAGGTAGACCGGCCATGTCTCAATAAAATGACGGTCACGCCGACGACCGTACCTGGTGGGTTAAGGAGAAGTCGGCACGGCAATCGCGACGAGGTCTCGTACCGCCGCAGCCAAACTGCGCTCGTCAGTCAGGTCGATGTCGACCAGGCTACGAACCGCCCGGGCAATCACATCCTCAGCGTGCGGGACAGGGCCGCGCAGTCGTGGCCGATAGATCTCCACCACGAGTGAACCGTGCTCGGTATGAAAAGAGAAGCTGCGCCCATCACCAACTTGCCCGTACCCGTTCGCAAAAATCCCGGATGACATGTCTTCAATAGCAAACTGGCGGTCTGCTAGAGGACGGTCAGCGGCGACGGTCATGACCCGACCATACCGCTTGCGGATCGCTGTCGTGGGAGAAACACGACTCGATTTAGGCGCGGATACATTTCTTTCCAGACCCGATCTCGAGCCGTTTTTCTTTGCCGCACTGCGATCTCACATTCTTTTAGATTGCCCATTGCCGCCGTAAGCCCAATCCCAGTTCATGACCGCATAAGACGAGGTTTTGCCTTTGCTGATATGTGTGTCGATGAACGGTCTTGGCGATCCAGGCCGGCGCCAATGCCGCCAGTGGGCGGCATTGGCTACGATTTGTGCACACCATCCCCCGCCGGAAGGGTACTTAATCCAACTGTGCGCCAAACCGACCTGTCCAACAGATACTGCCATCCGATACCCAAACACCAACAGCCGTGATTGCATGCAACTGTTTACCTAAACATCATTTCTTCTACGGCATGCTGCGCAGACTGCTGTTTACCGTCCCGGCCGAGCGTATACATGCCCTGGTCTTCACCATGCTGCGCGGCGTCAGCGCCATCGCCCCGCTGCGCCGAGTCCTCTGCCGGACATTGGGGCCAACCGATCCCGTGCTGGCCAGCACGGTCTTTGGGGTTCATTTCCCCGGACCACTTGGGCTCGCCGCCGGCTTCGACAAGAACGGCACCGGGTTATCCACCTGGGGTGCGCTTGGGTTCGGATACGCCGAAGTCGGGACCGTCACCGCGGCCCCACAACCGGGAAATCCAGCACCCCGACTATTTCGCTTACCCGCCGATCGCGCGCTGCTGAACCGGATGGGCTTCAATAACCGCGGCGCCGGCGCACTGGCGCTCCGGCTCGCACACCATCGCGCCGACGTGCCGATCGGGGTTAACATCGGCAAGACCAAGATCACACCGCCGGAACACGCCGCCGACGACTACCGCGCCAGCGCCCGACTCGTCGGCCCGCTGGCGTCGTACCTGGTGGTCAATGTCAGTTCGCCAAACACACCAGGACTACGAGACCTCCAAGCGGTTGAGGCGCTGCGGCCGATCTTGTCCGCCGTGCTGTCGGAGACCTCGACACCGGTGCTGGTGAAGATTGCGCCGGATATCTGCGACTCAGACCTGCAGGACATCGCCGATCTGGCCGTCGAGCTCGGCGTGGCAGGC
>JAIENC010000225.1 GCA_019751635.1 Mycobacteriaceae bacterium | reverse complement strand
TGGTCATCATCGCAGGAATCAGCGGTACCGCGATCAACGTGGCTGTTCCACGAGTCCTCGGTCACGCTACCGATCTGCTGTTCAGCGGCATGCTTGGCCATCAGCTACCGGCCGGGCTTTCTCAAGAACAAGCCATCTCAGCCGCCCGGAAGCGCGGTGACACCGGGTTGGCCGACGTACTGTCGGGAATGGCGGTAGTGCCGGGCCAGGGGGTGAACTTCAGCGCCGTAGAGAGGACGCTGATGTTGGCATTGACACTGTATTTGGTTGCTGCACTGTTGATCTGGGTTCAGCTACGCGTGCTCAACGTCGCGGTGCAACGAACACTGCGAACATTGCGGTTCGCCATCGCCGACAAACTGCATCGGCTACCGCTGGCGTACTTCGACGGCCAGCAGCGTGGCGAATTGCTGAGCCGTATCACCAACGACATCGACAACCTGCAAACATCGCTATCCCTCACGGTCAGCCAGTTGCTGAGCACGGTGCTGACGGTAGCCACCGTGGCGGTGATGATGTTCACCATCTCACCGATGCTCGCGGCGATCACCCTGGCAACGATTCCGCCATCATTGTTGGCCACGCGCGCGATCACCCGCCGTTCCCAGCGATTGTTCACCGCGCAGTGGGCCCGAACCGGACGGCTCAACGCGCACATTGAGGAAACCTATAGCGGATTTACCCTGGTCAAGACATTTGGCCACCGCATCACGGCGCAACAACAGTTTCGCCAGCTCAACGATGAGATGTATCAAGCCAGCTTCGGCGCCCAGTTTGTCTCAGGCTTGCTCTCGCCGATAACAACGTTTATCGGCAATCTGGGCTATGTGGCCGTCGCGGTGATCGGTGGCGTGCAGGTGGCCACCGGACAGCTCACGGTGGGCAGTGTCCAGGCATTCATCCACTACATGCGCCAGTTCAACCAGCCGCTCACCCAAGTAGCAAGCATGTATAACACCTTGCAGTCCGGACTGGCCAGCGCCGAGCGGGTATTCGAGGTGCTCGACGAACCAGAAGAGCCCTCGTCCGTAGCGCTAGCCCCAGCATGGGTGACGCCCTCGGCAAGCCAAGCCTGTCGAGTGGAGTTTCACCAGGTGAACTTCAGCTACCACCCGGGCACTCCGGTAATTCGGGATCTGTCCCTAGTCATTGAACCCGGCACCACGATGGCAATCGTTGGACCAACGGGCGCAGGCAAAACCACGCTGGTGAACCTGCTGATGCGGTTTTATGACGTTGACTCGGGTCGCATCTTGATCGACGGGGTCGATATCACCGCCATGAGCCGACAGTCATTGAGGTCACGAATGGCCATGGTGCTGCAGGACACCTGGCTATTCACCGGAACGATCGCACAAAACATCGGCTACGGGCAGCCCAGCGCGAGCCAAGACGAGCTGCTGCACGCGGCCAAAGCAGCCCATGTGGATCAGTTTGTCCGGGCCTTGCCGGACAGCTACCAAACCCAGATCAGCAATGACGGCAACAACCTCAGCACCGGGGAAAAGCAGCTGATCACCATTGCCCGCGCTGCGCTGGCTAACCGGCAGCTGCTGATCCTGGATGAGGCAACCAGCTCAGTCGATACCCTTACCGAAACGCGCATCGCACACGCGATGCGCGAGCTTCGTCAAGGTCGAACGAGTTTAGTTGTTGCGCATCGCCTTTCGACGATTCGCGAGGCTGACCAGATTGCGGTAATGCAGGCCGGCACAATAGTCGAACGAGGAAGCCACTCTGAATTACTGGCACACCATGGCATGTATTACCAAATGACGCGGTCTTAGCGCACGTCCAGCCATTGAACTTCGGTGTTTGACGCGGTAACTTAAGAAGTGAAGCAGGCTCGGAAGTGACTGATCCAAAGTGCCGGAACCATGGGGATAACGCCGGCCGCGCGGACATTGTGAGCGCCCCCTAGTGTCCTCCGAGCCTGCCCTAACGTGCCAGCGAGTTCAATCACCGTGTCGGACGCGATACAGTTTCGCCTCCCCTTTGACACCTTTGAGATGCCAGGCGCCCGCGTAAGACCAGCGGAATCCCGAAGCATCACCGATAGCTTCCCGAACCGCATCAGCTACTAGTACCGCGCCGGGTCGCGCCACCCCGGTCACCCGGCTGGCCACGTTAACCGGACTGCCAAACCAGTCACCGGCCCGGCTTACCGCCATCCCAGCCGCGACCCCGGCCCGCAGCCGAGGAAAATCCTCATCGGCGTCGAGAACCGCGACCAGTTTGAGCACCGCATCCACCAGCAACACCGGATCCGTACAGACAAACATCACCGCGTCACCGATGGCCTTGACGTAGCGCACCGGCGGCGCGGCCAGGTCACGGGCCAGATCACTAAGCCGATTGGCCAGCTGTCCCAGCTCTTCAGGCGGCACCAACTCCCCTAGCCGGGTGAAACCGACCAGATCCGCGAAAGCCACATTGATCTGCCGTGCGCCCGGCAAAGGTTTTCCCGCCGCTCGCTCACTGGCATTAACCGCCTCGATCTCCATCATGTGCCGCAAGTGCATGAACAACATGTCTTCGATCATCGGGCCGAGCAGCGGCACCGCCTGACCCGCCAAGGCCGCTATTCCCTGAGCCAGCTGCAGCTCGGTCGCGCCCGGCCGGATGATCGCCGCTAGTACCGCATAACGCATGACCTCCGCCGCATGCGCCAACCCCTCGGCAAGCACCCGGGCCGCTAGCACCACGTCGTCGGGCCGCAGACCTAGTTCAACCAACCGTTGGGCATGCGCGGCGACCTCGCCATCAACGCGCATATGGACAACCGCATCCGGATCATCGACCCGAGCCAGACCGATCGCCCGTTGCATGCGCTGCAGTAGCTCCAGATCAATGCCGTAATGCTCGCTAATCTGCCGCGTTGACACGTAGCTGCCATCGTCACCGAGCAGGTGACGGCTGGCGAGCAAGATCGGTGGCCCAGCACCGCTCATGTCGTCAAGCGTGAAGCCACTGTCCAGCAGCCACCCAATAAGCTCAGCACGCTCAGCCCGGGCTGCGCCTTCCAGACCTACCAGCAGTTCGTCGAGGTGCAGCGGCGGTTCTGCGGTCATCACTGCAGCAGCATATTGAGCTGCTCTCACGGACATCGCCAACGCCGGGCACAATAGGCCGCGGTGTCCCGATGAGCGAAACCGGAGATTGCTATGAACGACAGCGGCTTTGATCTGCTGACCGAAGACCAGCTCCGGTCGCGCAAGACCATCAAGTGGAACCGATTTCAACCCGATGTACTACCACTGTGGGTAGCCGAGATGGACTACCCCACCGCACCTGCGGTCCTGGAAGGGATACGAGCGTGCGTCGCGCACGAAGAGTTTGGCTACCCCCCGTTCGGTGAAGACACGCTGCCCATCGCAACCGCTGAGTGGTGTCGGCGACGCTATGGCTGGCACGTCCAACCCGAATGGGTGCACATCGTTCCCGACGTCCTCAAAGGCATGGAGGTTGTGGTCAACTTCCTCACCCGGCCAGAAAGTCCAGTGGCGTTACCTGTTCCGGCCTACATGCCGTTCTTCGATGTGCTCCGCGTCACCGGCCGGCAACGATTCGAGATCCCGACAGTGCAACAAGCGTCGGGACGTTACGTGTTGGACTTGGACGCATTAGAAGCCGCTTTCGTTCGTGGGGCGGGGTTGCTCATCTTGTGCAATCCCAACAACCCGCTGGGCACCGCTTTCACCGCCGATGAGCTGCGGGCGATCGTGGATCTGGCGGCCCACCACGGCGCACGGATCATCGCCGACGAAATCTGGGGACCGCTCGTCTACGACCGACGCCATGTCGCTGCCGCCTCGGTCTGCGAACAAGCCGCCGAAACGGTGGTCACCCTCATGTCTGCGTCTAAAGGGTGGAACTTGCCCGGCCTGATGTGCGCTCAAGTGATTTTGTCCAACCGCCGCGACAGCCACGACTGGCAACAGATCAACATGCTGCACAAAATGGGCACCTCCACGGTCGGTATTCGTGCCAATATCGCCGCCTACAACCACGGTGAGCCATGGCTGGAGGAGTTGACCACCTACTTGCGGGCAAATCGGGATCACCTGACCCACCTGCTACCAACACTGATCCCCGGGGTGAAAATCACTGAGCCGGAAGGCACTTATCTGTCGTGGATCGATTTCCGGGAGTTGCGATTACCGATTGAACCGGCCGAGTATCTGCTGGCCAATGCCAAGGTCGCGCTCTCCCCCGGCACCCCGTTCGGGGCCACGGCGGGCGCGGGATGCGCACGACTCAACTTCGCCACTACTCGGGCGATCCTGGACCGGGCAATTGAGGCCATGGCGACCGCTCTCAAGCACTAACCTGACCTGATGTTTTGCGTGTTCTGTGCAATCGCTGCCGGACAAGCTCCGGCCATTGGCGTCTACGAAGACGACAGCTACTTCGCCATTCTCGACATCCGCCCGCTCACTCGGGGCCACACGCTGGTGATCCCCAAAAAACACACCGTAGATCTCGCCGACACCCCGGCGCAGACGCTTGCCGACATGATGGCTATCGGCCAGCGGATTGCCCGAGCAGCGCGCACAACAGAACTGGCCGATGCCACCAATATCGCGATCAACGATGGCCGCGCCGCCTTTCAAAGCGTGTTCCACATCCACTTGCACGTGCTACCCCGGCGCCAGGGCGACAAACTGTCGATCGCCAAAGCAATATTGCTGCGCCGCGACCCGCATCGGGAAGAAACCGGAGAAATTTTGCGGAATGCGCTGACACGAATCGACACCGAGCAGGCAGACTAGCCCGATGGAGATATCCCGATGGGTTGAGCAACAGGTTGGCGTGCGGCTGCTACGGCTGCATGACGCGATCTACCGTGGATCCCACGGCCGGATCGGCCACCGTATCCCCGGCGCACCACCCAGCTTGCTACTGCACACCGTCGGCGCTAAAACGGGCCTACCCCGCACCACAGCATTGACCTACGCCCTCGAGGGTGAGCGGTACATCATTGTGGCATCAAAGGGCGGCGATCCCCGAGCACCGGGTTGGTATCACAACCTCAAAGCCAACCCGAACGTCGAAATCAATGTTGGGCCAAAGCGATTCGCGGTGACTGCGAAGATCTATTTGCCCGAGGACGCGGACTACGCAAAACTCTGGCAGCTGGTCAACGACAACAACGCACATCGCTACGACGCCTATCAGCGTAGAACGTCACGACCAATCCCGGTGATTGCGCTGAACCGCCGCTAAACTCGAGAGAATCGGCAAAACCGGTATGGCCCCCACCATCAATGCCACGGGAGGCTAACATCGTGGCGATTTCTGACTCTGCCCACGAAGTGATCGCCGAGACTGTTCGCGAAATTCTTTCCACGCATGGCCCGATGCATGAGACCGCCCTGCTGGCTCTGCTCAACACGGAAAACATCGACCTGGGCCCTGATCCTGACGTAGGGCTTGCCGATGTGCTCGATCACGGGGCGGAGCTATTCATGCCGCTGGCCGATGGCCGGTGGGCGTGGATTCCCGGTTTGCTCAACGGCCGGGTTTTCACGCACCGACTCAGCAGCATGGAGGTCGACTACGACGTCCTCGGACTGGGAACCGATCTCGCACCACTGGCCATGCTGGCCCACAGCGGCACCTACCAGCGGCTCACCGATGGTTCACCTATCACCGAAGTCTGCTACCCGCACCTGGATAGTCATGTCCTGGCCGCACGTGATCTGCCGGCAGCGGCGGTAACCGGTGACGGAATCTTACTGTTGCCACCGGGACGGTTCGCCGCGCTGGGCGCAGTCGCCGGCGATCTGGTTGGGCTACGGGTCCGCTCAAACGGATTTGAACTGGCAGTGGTCACCGCGCCAATGCCGTGCGGCACCGGCGCCGCGCTGGCCGGGTTGCTCGCACAACGGCCCAACCGTCCGGAGATGCTTGACGTTGCTGTGTGGACGATTTGCGCCAATGACAACACCGCATTTGGCGAGGCGGTAAAGCCGCTCGGGGAGCTGCTTTGCGCCGGCGACCTAGATTGCGAGGGCAGCTGGGTTGCCCACCGCGGGTTCGATTTTGGCTCCTTACGGGTAACCGGGCGGATCGAGATAATCAAGAACCGCCACCAGCTTGGCGACAACGAGGCGGCGGCCGTGCTAGCGATGGTGCGGCTCTACGAGCATGTCCTCGACGCGGTCTACACCGCCAGGGCCGTGCACGGCAGCAACGATGAACACGCACTCATCAGCGTGGTCTCCCAACATGCGCCACGGCTAGACCCCACTTCATGGGGCGACCAAGACCGAGACGATCGCCCTGCGGTACGGGCGACCTTAGAATTCCTGGCCGATCCTGCCGTGGCAGCCGCCGTGCTAGCCGAAACCAGCCTCGAACACGACCACTCAGCCATCGGGTGGGGGGTCTTTGCCGAATCGACCGAGCCGTGGGCACCGAGCACCGCACGTCCAGCGCTGCGCTGGCTAAGAGCCAAGGCCTACGAGCGACTCGGCGAGATCGAGCGGGCCGAAGCAACTTTGCATGCCGCCGAGTCATTGGATCCCTCATGGCCGTTGACGCTGATGTCGCTGGCCCGTTACGCCAGCGACCGCGGCGACGCGAAGAACGGGCTGGCCCTGCTGCGACGGGCCGGGGTATCCGCCAATCACGAACTGGCAGTGCTGCTCGAACATTTTCAGCCGACGGACAACGCACAGCTACCACTCGAGCGACGGGCCACATGGCTGTATCAGAAAGCCGGCATGAATCTCCTGGAGGGACCGTTTGGCCCTCTGCTCATTGAGATCGCACAAGTGCGGGCACGCCGCTGGGACGCGCCCGGCGCGCTGGGACGCGCCCTTCATGAGGGCCTAGCCAGTGATGTAGTGCTGTTTGAGGGTGGAGCATTCGCTCACTTCCTCACTACCCGCGGCTGGTTGTTGCCACCGGATGAGCAAATGATGGCCCAGCAGTGGCTGCTTGCTCCACGCTGCGTCCATGAGGTACTCGCTATCTCACCCGGGCAAGGGATCACGCTGCGCAATATGCATACCGAGGAGGTCTGCGAGGTCCACGAACGCGTCGACAGCACCCAACTGGTGGTCGGCGAACTCTATTGCGCGCGCGTGGTTTGCACCGGCACCACAATGCAGATCTTCGGCCGAATCGAGCCGGTGTCCCGCAACGAAAGCACCGAGCTGATCGCTTTGCTCAACAACGATCCCGATCCCCTCGAACTGATTACCGCGTTATCACACCGATTCGCTCCACCGCCGCTGCAGATCAGCTCAGGCAAACCCTGATCACCCAAGATCAGCCATCTTCTTAGCAGTGCGGAAAATGTCGTCGAGCATGGCCGGAGTCAACCTGCCGGTGAACATATTCTGCTGGCTTGGGTGGTAACAGCCCAACACCGGCACACCCGATGCCAGCTTGCCCACCGCCCCATGACCGAAAGGCGGCTTGCCGGTACCAGCTGCGCCCGCCAGTTGCCCGACAATCCGCCAAGCGAAACCACCGAGCGCAACGATCACCCGAACATGCTCGGACACTAACCGCCATTCAGCATCCAGCCATGGCGAGCACGTCGCACGCTCCGCCGGCGTGGGTTTGTTGGCAGGTGGCGCACATCGCACCGGAGCAACAATACGAATTGTCGTGGTTCTCAAACCATCTGCGGCATCAACGCTGATCGGTGAGTTGACTA
>JAIENC010000037.1 GCA_019751635.1 Mycobacteriaceae bacterium | reverse complement strand
GCAGATGACGCAGCGGCGGGAAGAGCCGGCCATGGACATTTTCGCTGCCGTCGCGCCTGTGTTGAGCGTTTTGCCGACGGCCATGCTGGAGTCGATCACCGGTTCAGTAATTGGTTCGGATGTGCAGGCCAGCAATGTTCCGGTCTACCCCGGAGATACCTACCTGGCTGGGGCAAAGATATTGCGCCAGTACGGTCTTGGCCCGCTGCCTGGTGTGGCGATGATGGTGGTGCTGATATCTCGCGGTGGGATGTGCACCATCACGGTGCGCTATGACCGGGCCGCGGTCAAAGATGAGGCGCTGTTCGGGCAGTGCCTGCTTGAGGGTTTTGATGAGATCCTGGCGCTTGCCGGTGAGCCGGCGCCGCACGCTGTGCCGGCGACGATCTGGGCTGAACAGGTTGATTCGTCTCTGGAAGCCGTGTCGGGCTCATGAGCGCCGCGCAAGAGCACAAGCCGCCACGGGATATGCGGCTTCCGGGATCGGTCGCTGAGGTTCTGGCTAGCCCTCCAGGGCCTTCGGTCGGCGCGTTTTTTGATCTAGACGGTACGTTGGTCGCCGGATTTACCGCGGTCATTCTCACCCAGGAACGTCTGCGGCGCCGCGACATGGGGGTAGGTGAGCTGATCTCGATGGTCCAAGCCGGTCTCAATCACCGGTTGGGGCGCATCGAGTTCGAAGGTCTGATCATGAAGGCGTCTTCGGCGTTGCGGGGTCGCTCGTTGAGCGATCTGGAAGAGATCGGTGAACGACTGTTCGTGCAGCGGATTGAGTCCCGGATTTACCCGGAGATGCGTGAGCTAGTCCGCGCACATCTGGCACGGGGACACACGGTGGTGCTTAGTTCGTCGGCGTTGACTATTCAGGTTGAGCCGGTGGCTCGATTCCTGGGGATTCCGAACACGCTGACCAACAAATTTGAGACCAATGACGACGGTGTGCTCACCGGCAGTGTGGTGAAACCGATTTTGTGGGGATCGGGCAAAGCCAACGCGGTGCAGCGTTTTGCGGCCGAGCATGACATCGACTTAAAAGACAGCTATTTCTATGCCGACGGTGATGAGGACGTCGCGTTGATGTATCTGGTTGGCAACCCACGGCCCACCAATCCCGAAGGCAAGATGGCCGCCGTTGCCCGCCGCCGAGGTTGGCCGATTCTTACCTTCCATAGCCGTGGTGGTGTGGGAATTCGTGCGCAGCTGCGTACGTTGCTGGGCTTTAGCTCGATGTTTCCGGTTGGGTTCGGCGCATTGGGGATCGGGTTGCTGACGGGCAGCCGGCGTAAGGGGGTGAATTTCTTCACCTCGACCTGGTCCCAAGTGCTGCTTGCGACTAGCGGTGTGCACCTCAATGTGCTGGGCCAAGAAAACCTCACCGCACACCGCCCGGCCGTGTTCATCTTCAACCACCGCAATCAAGTTGATCCGGTCATCACTGCTGCGCTGGTACGCGACAACTGGGTGGGGGTGGGGAAAAAAGAACTCGAAACCGACCCGATCCTTGGGCCGCTCGGCAAGCTGCTCGATACCGTCTTCATCGATCGAGACAATCAAGTCGCCGCGGTGGAGTCCTTGCACGCGGCCGAAGAGCGAACCAAAAAAGGCCTGTCGATTGTGATCGCACCGGAAGGCACCCGCATAGACACCACCGAGGTTGGGCCCTTCAAAAAAGGGCCTTTCCGCATTGCGATGGCAGCCGGTATCCCGATTGTGCCCATCGTCATCCGTAATGCTGAGCGTGTTGCTGCAAGAAACTCCACCACGATTAATCCCGGGACGGTCGACGTGGCTGTTTTCCCGCCGATCTCCGTGGCTGACTGGACATTAGATACGTTGTCGGATCGGATTGCCGCGGTGCGTCAACTCTATCTCGATACGCTAGCCGATTGGCCTGTCGACGTACTGCCCACGGCTGCCATATATGCCGGCCCACGTAAACCGGCGCCCCGCAAGAAAACGCGATCAAATACCACTCGGGCCGCTGCGAAGAAGACAACTAAGGCGGTCAAAAGCACTGAAGCGCAACAGGTTAGCTCGGGTCAAGACGGCGAAACCCAGCCGTCTCATCCCCGGTGGCCGGGCCGGGTATGACCACGCTGGGCTGAGCGGGTTTATCCGCAGTTGCGGCTTTCTCCACAGGTGTGGCGCATTGCCACTACGCCGGGCGTGGATTGTCGGTGGCATCGGGCTCAATAGGTACCAACCTCATCTGATACCGCAGCAACCAGTGAACGGGAGAAAACAATGTTTGAAACACCGATGACTGTGGTCGGTCACATTGTCAGCGATCTGAGGCGTCGGCCGGTCGGTGAACAGGAAGTAATCAGTTTCCGAATGGCCAGCAATTCGCGCCGTCGTACCAGTGATGGTGGCTGGGAAACGGTGAACTCTTTATTTATTACCGTGAATTGTTGGGGGAGATTAGTCAGCGGGGTGGGTGCTGCGTTAGGCAAGGGTGCACCTGTGATTGTTGTGGGCCACGTTTACACCAGTGAATACCAGGACCGTGAAGGAGTGCACCGCTCGTCGCTGGAAATGCGGGCTACCTCAGTGGGACCGGATCTCTCGCGGGTGTTTGTGCGAATCGAAAAGCCTGGTTACACGGGTCCGAATACCCCAGATGCGACATTGCCCGATACCGCCGCTGCTGATACTGACGAGCAGCTCGCTGCCGAAACGGACCCGGTGGTGACAGCGGAAGCTGCTACAGCCGAGAGCACTGCATTGCCGTTGTCCGCGTAGCTCTGCACAGCGCTTTCTCGAGTGCGCCGGGTGGTGCCTACTATGGTCGCGGGCCGGTGAAAAGAGCCGGGAAAAACCAGAAAGGCGATACCGCGGCATGGCTGAGTTCATCTACACGATGAAAAAAGTCCGCAAGGCGCACGGCGACAAGGTGATCTTGGACGATGTCACATTGAGCTTTCTGCCTGGGGCCAAGATCGGTGTTGTCGGCCCCAACGGGGCTGGCAAGTCGAGTGTCTTGCGGATTATGGCTGGCTTGGATAAGCCGAACAACGGCGACGCCTTTCTGGCCGTGGGTGCGACCGTAGGCATTTTGCAGCAGGAACCGCCGCTCAATGAAGCCAAGACCGTGCGCGGCAACGTGGAAGAGGGCTTGGGCGAAATCAAGGTCAAGCTTGATCGTTTTCATGAGGTCGCCGAGCTGATGGCTACCGAATACACCGATGAGTTGATGGAAGAAATGGGCCGGCTGCAAGAAGAGCTGGACCATGCCGACGCCTGGGACCTTGACTCACAGCTTGAGCAAGCCATGGATGCCTTACGTTGCCCGCTGCCTGACGAGCCGGTCAGCAACCTTTCCGGTGGTGAGCGGCGGCGTGTTGCGCTGTGCAAACTGTTGCTGTCCAAGCCTGACTTACTTTTACTGGACGAGCCGACCAACCACTTGGATGCCGAGAGCGTGCAATGGCTCGAGCAGCATCTGGCCAGCTATCCGGGGGCCGTTTTGGCGGTCACCCACGACCGTTACTTCTTAGACAACGTTGCCCAATGGATCCTGGAGCTCGATCGCGGACGGGCATACCCCTATGAAGGCAATTACTCGACTTATCTGGAGAAAAAATCGGAACGCCTTGCCGTCCAAGGCCGTAAAGATGTCAAGCTGCAGAAACGTCTGCAGGAAGAGCTGGCCTGGGTGCGTTCTGGCGCCAAAGCTCGGCAGGCCAAAAACAAGGCACGGTTGCAGCGCTACGAGGAGATGGTCGCTGAGGCTGAGCAGACCCGCAAGCTTGACTTCGAAGAGATTCAGATTCCGGCCGGGCCTCGGCTCGGTGCGGTGGTTGTTGAGGTTGACCACCTCGACAAGGGTTTCGAGGGCCGCCCACTGATCAAGGACCTTTCTTTCACCTTGCCTCGCAACGGCATTGTCGGTGTTATCGGTCCTAACGGGGTTGGTAAGACCACACTGTTTAAGACCATCGTCGGTCTTGAACAGTCGGACAGCGGTACGGTCAAGGTCGGCGAGACCGTCAAGGTGAGCTACGTGGATCAGGCCCGGGCGGGTATCGATCCGAGCAAGACCGTATGGGAAGTGGTGTCAGACGGTCTTGACTATATTCAGGTCGGCCAAACCGAAGTGCCTTCACGCGCCTACGTATCGGCTTTCGGATTCAAGGGACCAGATCAACAAAAGCCGTCCGGGGTGTTATCCGGCGGTGAACGCAATAGGCTCAACCTTGCACTGACGTTGAAGCAGGGCGGCAACCTGATTCTGCTCGATGAACCGACCAATGACCTGGATGTTGAGACTTTGGGTTCGCTGGAGAACGCCCTCGTGAATTTTCCCGGTTGCGCGGTGGTGATTTCCCATGATCGCTGGTTCCTGGACCGGATCTGTACACACATTTTGGCCTGGGAAGGCGACGCTGCTAGCGAGGCCACCTGGTTTTGGTTTGAAGGTAACTTTGGTGCGTACGAAGAAAACAAAATAGAGCGACTTGGCGCTGAGGCCGCCCGTCCGCACAGGGTGACCCACCGCAAGCTCACACGGGACTAAGGTCTGCGGGGCCAGCGCTGGTACCCGTGCACAGTCAGGAGAAATCGCCCATGACGGTCGATCCGGGGAGCCTCAGCGCCGACAACATTCCGGCCTGGATCTTGACGGCGTACGCCGAAAGTTATCGGTCGCCGCGTCGTGACGAGTTAACCGTTGAGGAGCCCGGACCGGATCTGACCGATCAACCGGTTCCCGTCGTGCCGGCCATGGTCAAGGCGCACTATCGACTCGCCGGACACCGCGCTGCCGGTGAAAGCTGCGTCGCGGTTTACCCAGCCGACGACCCCACCGGTTTCGGGCCGGCGCTGCAGGTGGTTACCGACCATGGCGGCATGTTGATGGACTCTGTCACGGTACTGCTACATCGACTGGGGGTCGCCTATCAGGTCATCATGACCCCGGTGTTCGGGGTGCGCCGCAGTGCGACGGGGGAATTGCTGAGCGTCGAACCCCAACCCGACGACGCTGCTGGGGCCGCTGGCGAGGCGTGGATACACATCCAGCTTTCACCGTCGGTCGATCACCGAGCTCTCACCGAAGCCGAACGACTGTTACCCATTGTCTTGGCCGATGTCCACCGGGTAGTGGCGGACTCGCCGGCCATAATCACCGCGCTGACCAAGCTGGCTGACGATGTTGAAACAGATACCGATGGCCATTACCGCGGTCCGGATCGGCAGGATGTTTCGGCGTTGCTGCGTTGGTTGCCGAACGGACACTTCATTGCGTTGGGTTATCAACGCTGCGTGGTACAGGACGCATTAGTGAACTGTGACGCGGCGAGTGGACTTGGCGTCCTGCGTGGTCGCACGGGGTCTCGGCCCCGGATCACTGACGATGGTGCAGTGCTGGGGTTGGCGCAGGCCTCGGTCGCCAGCTATCTGCGCTACGGCGCGTATCCCTCCGCTATCGCGATACGGGAAAACTCCGGTGCCACCATCACCGAGCACCGCTTCATTGGGCTGTTCACGGTTGCCGCGATGAATGCCGATGTCATGGAGATCCCGATCATCTCGGGCAAAGTCCGTGCAGCGCTGGCATTAGCAGACCTAGACCACAGCCACCCGCGGCAACTCTTGCTCGACGTCATCCAAACTGTTCCCCGCTCGGAGCTGTTCGCCTTGCGTCCTGAACGGCTGCTGGCGATGGCTAAAGCGGTGGTGGATCTGGGATCGCAACGCGGCGCACTGTTGTTTTTGCGTTCCGACAAACTCGGCCACTTCGTCTCCTGTTTGGTGTATCTGCCTCGTGACCACTACACCACGGCCGTGCGGTTGCATGTTGAGGATATTTTGGTTCGCGAACTCGCCGGAACAAAACTGGAATTCACTGCTCGGGTCACTGAATCGCCTTGGGCGTTAATGCATTTCATGGTTCGGTTGCCCAACGGGTCGGCCCATGTTGACACTTCGGAAGCTAATAGGGTTCGGCTCCAGGCGTTGCTGACCGACGCCTCGCGAACCTGGGCGGACCGGCTGGTCGGCGCTGCCGCGGGCAGCGATCTCCCGCGAACCGTTGTCGAACACTATGCGGCTGCCCATTCCGAGCCGTACAAACAACTCGTCGCCCCCAACGACGCTATCAACGACATCGAGGTTATCGAGAAACTGACTGAAAACTCGGTCAAGTTGGTGCTCGCTGAACACGACGAAGACCGAGTCACGCTGCTGACCTGGTATCTGGGTGGGCGCTCCGCCTCTTTGAGTCAGTTGCTCCCCATGCTGCAAAGCATGGGTGTCGTCGTGCTGGAAGAGCGGCCGTTTTTGGTGACCCGACCCGATGGACTGCCGGTATCGATCTATCAGTTCCGGATCTCGCCACATCCGACAATTCCCTTGGCGGCGTCGGGGCCGGAACGCGATGCCACCGGAGAGCGGTTCGCCGATGCCGTTACTGCGATCTGGGAAGGTCGCGTTGAAATCGACCGATTTAATGAACTTGTTTTGCGTGCCGGGCTGACGTGGCGGCAGGTTGTTCTGCTGCGCGCCTACGCGAAATATCTACGGCAAGCTGGCTTTCCGTATAGCCCATCGCATATTGAATCTGTACTCAATGAGAACCCCGTTACGGCAAGCGCATTAGTCGCGCTGTTTGAGGCGCTTTTTGAACCGCGGCTCTCGGGCGCGCAACGTGGTCGCGCAGCGCAGCAGGCTGCTGCTGCGGTGGCCGCGGGTATTGATGCCTTGGTGAGTCTGGACACCGACCGCATTCTGCGTGCCTTCGCTTCTTTGATCCAGGCCACCCTGAGAACGAACTACTTTGTTACTCGGACTAATTCGGCGCGCAGTCGTAATGTGTTGGCGTTCAAGCTGGGCGCTCAGCTCATTGACGAGCTTCCGTTGCCTCGACCTAAATTCGAGATCTTCGTCTACTCGCCACGCGTCGAAGGCGTTCATCTGCGCTTCGGCCACGTGGCCCGCGGTGGTCTGCGGTGGTCTGATCGTCGAGATGACTTCCGCACCGAGATTCTTGGTCTGGTCAAGGCGCAAACGGTCAAGAACGCCGTCATTGTGCCGGTGGGCGCCAAGGGCGGATTTGTTGTTAAACGGCCACCGTTGCCTACCGGAGATTCGGCTGTTGACCGGGAAGCCACCCGCGCCGAGGGGGTGGCCTGCTACCAGTTGTTCATTTCTGGATTGCTTGATGTCACAGATAACGTCGATCACCGCACTCGAAAAGTTAGCTCGCCGCCAGAGGTGGTGCGCCGCGACGGTGATGATGCCTACTTGGTGGTGGCTGCTGACAAAGGCACCGCTACTTTCTCCGATATCGCCAACGACGTTGCCAAGTCCTACGGTTTTTGGTTGGGTGATGCCTTCGCTTCAGGTGGGTCGGTCGGCTATGACCACAAGGCCATGGGGATTACCGCCCGGGGCTCCTGGGAGGCCGTCAAGCGTCACTTCCGGGAGATGGGGATCGATACTCAAACACAAGATTTCACTGTGGTGGGCATCGGTGACATGAGTGGCGATGTCTTTGGCAACGGCATGTTGCTTTCCCGGTGTATCAGGCTTGTTGCGGCCTTTGATCATCGGCATATCTTTGTGGACCCTGATCCCGATCCGGGCGTCTCATGGGAAGAGCGGCGGCGGATGTTCGCTTTGCCCCGATCCAGTTGGGATGATTACGACAAGTCACTG
>JAIENC010000167.1 GCA_019751635.1 Mycobacteriaceae bacterium | reverse complement strand
GGCTGCTCCTGAATCCGGTGTCGGCGGCTGCCATGTTCGGCGCCATCGGCTTGCTCGCTTTACCTACCGGCGGACTCGCCGGACTAGGGGGGGCCGCCGGGCTGGTCGGTGGGGCGCCTAATCCCTATATCTATCCCGACAATCTGCCGCGGGTTAACGGCCACGGTGGCCCCGGTGGCGCTCCGGGATGCTGGCAGCCCATCACCCGGGACCTCTGGCCTGCACCTGAACTGGTGATGGACACCGGCAACAGCATCGCGCCGTACAACCATTTAGACACCGGCTCCCCGTACGCACTCGAATATGTGTGGGGCCGCCAAATGGGGGACAACACGATCAACCCATGAAAATCACTGGCACAATCATCAAACTCGGCGCCTTCTCAGCGGTGCTGGTGTTCTTCACGATCGCCATTGTCATTGTGTTCGGGCAGATGCGTTTTGACCGAACCAACACCTACACCGCGGAATTCAGCAACGCCAGTGGGTTGCGCAACGGAGAGTTTGTCCGGGCCTCTGGAGTGGAGATCGGCAAGGTCAAAGAGGTCAGACTGGTCAACGGCGGTAAGCGAGTTCAGGTTGATTTCACCGTGGACCGTTCCGTGCCGCTGTACCAGTCGACCTCGGTGCAGATCCGCTACCTCAACCTGATCGGTGATCGCTACGTTGAACTCAAGCGCGGCGAAGGCCAAGGCGCTGACCGGATCTTGCCGCCGGGCGGATTTATCCCGTTGGCGAGGACATCGCCGGCGTTAGACCTCGACGCGCTCATCGGTGGTTTCAAGCCGGTGTTTCGGGCGTTGGACCCGGAAAAAGTCAATACCATTGCCACCGCTATCGTCACGGTTTTCCAGGGTCAGGGCGGCACCATCAACGACATCCTGGACAACACCGCCCAGCTGACCGCGCACATCGCTGAGCGTGACCAGGCGATCGGCGAGGTGATCAAGAACTTGAACACAGTCTTAGACACCACGGTCGCGCATCGCCAGCAGTTCGATCAGACAGTCAACAACCTCGAAGTGCTGATCACCGGGCTCAAGGAGCACGCGGACCCGTTAGCGGCGGGGACCGCACACATCAGCAATGCCGCGGGAACGGTGGCGGACTTGCTGGCCGAGGACCGCTCGTTGCTGCATAAGAGCCTGAACTACCTGGACGCCGTCCAACAGCCGCTGATCGATCAGCGTGACCAGTTTGACGACTTCCTCCACAAACTGCCGACCGCGTTGAACATGGTTGGTCGCGCTATCGGTTCCTATGGGGACTTCGTGAACTTCTACGCCTGCGACATCACGCTCAAAATCAACGGGCTGCAGGCTGGTGGCCCGGTGCGCACTGTCCGGCTTTTGCAGCAGCCGACAGGGAGGTGCACGCCGCAATGAGGACGTTGGAACCGCCGAATCGGTTTCGTCTCGGGCTGATGGGCATTGTGGTGGTGCTGCTGGTCACCGGTGTGGGACAGAGTTTCACCAGTCTTCCGTTGATTTTCGCCAGGCCAAGCTATTACGGGCAGTTCACCGACTCTGGCGGACTCAATAAAGGCGACAAGGTGCGTATTGCCGGTGTCAATGTCGGCAAGATTGAGGGCTTGCAGATTGATGGTGACCACCTCCGGGTGAAGTTCACCATCGGCACCAACACCATTGGCACCGAAAGTCGGCTGGCCGTCCGCACCGACACCATCCTGGGAAAAAAGACCTTGGAGATCGAGCCGCGTGGCACCCAGACGTTGCGGCCGGGAGCTACGTTGCCGCTAGGGCAAAGCACCACTCCCTACCAGATTTACGACGCATTTTTTGACGTCACCAAGGCCGCTACCGGCTGGAACATTGACACCGTCAAGCAGTCACTCAACGTGTTATCGCAGACCGTTGACCAGACCTACCCGCACCTCAGCGCCGCGCTGGACGGTGTGGCCAGATTCTCCGACACGATCGGCAAACGCGACGAGCAGGTCAAGCATCTGCTAGCCCAGGCCAATCAGGTGGCGAGCGTTCTCGGCGACCGTAGCGAGCAAGTTGACCGGCTGCTGGTCAGCACCAAGACACTGCTGGCGGCATTCAACGAACGCGGAAACGCCATTGATGCGTTATTACGCAACATTGCCGCGGTCTCCACCCAGGTACAGGGGCTGATCAACGATAATCCGAACCTCAACCACGTGCTGGAACAGTTGCGCACGCTCAGCGACCTGCTGGTGAAACGTAAAGATGACTTGGCTAAGGGGCTCGACGAGGTCGGCATGTTCTTGCCGTCACTCAATGAGACCGTCGCGTCAGGGCCCTACTTCAAGATCGTCCTGCATAATCTGGCTCCCTACCAGGTCCTGCAGCCGTTCGTCGATGCCGCATTCAAAAAGCGCGGCATCGACCCAGAAGAATTCTGGCGCAACGCTGGACTGCCCGCCTTCCGGTTCCCCGACCCGAATGGCACCCGGTTGCCCAACGGTGCACCACCCCCGGCGCCGCCAGTGTTGGAAGGCACCCCAGAGCATCCAGGGCCAGCGGTCCCTCCGGGATCTCCCTGCTCCTATGCACCCGCGGCTGACGCGCTGCCGCGTCCCGGCAATCCGCTGCCATGCGCGGGCGTCGATGTCACTCCGTTCGGGGGTATGACATCCTTGGCCCCGCTAGACGTTGAGACATCGGCGCCTAACCCGAACAGCGTGCCGCCGAGCCCGGGCATTCCGATTGCTGGTCGGCCGGGCGAGCCGGCGCCGGATGTGCCCGGCACACCAGTGCCGTTGCCGACCCAAGCCCCGGCCGGAGCGCGCACCGAAAACCTGGCACCGGCTGGCCATACCCCACCCCCGTCTACCTTGGCGCCGGGTTTGCCGCCTGGTCCGCCAGCGCCACCTGGACCTGGTCCACAACTGCCTGACCCGTTCATTACGCCGGACGGCACGGGAGGATCTGGCGTAACCGGAGGTAGCCAAAATTGAGTACCATCTTCGATATTCGCAACCTCAAGTTGCCGGCTTTATCGCGAGCAACAGTGATCATTGGCTCGGTGGTGGTTGTTTTAGCCATTGGCGTGGCATTCGCCGGTTGGCATTTGTACCAGAAATTGACCAACAACACCGTGGTGGCCTATTTGCCAGCGGCAAACGCCCTGTACAAGGGCGACAAGGTGCAGATCATGGGTTTGTCCGTGGGCGCGATCGACACGATCGAGCCGGCCGGCGACAAGATGAAAGTGACTTTCCATTACGCCAGCAAGTACAAAGTGCCGGCTAACGCCTCCGCGGTCATCCTCAACCCCACTTTGGTGGCCTCGCGCAGCCTCCAATTAGAGCCGCCGTACAAGGGCGGCCCGGTGCTGGCCGATCATGCGGTGATTCCCATCGAGCGCACGGTGGTGCCGGTGGAATGGGACGAGCTGCGCAACGGCATCACCAATATCATCGCCAAACTCGGCCCGACGAAAGAACAACCACAGGGGCCCTTTGGTGATGTTATTGAGTCGTTTGCGAACGGGCTGGCCGGCAAAGGTAAACAAATCAACACCACGCTTAACAGCCTTTCTCAGGCATTGACAGCACTCAACGATGGCCGTGGTGATTTTTTCGCAGTGGTGCGCAGTCTGGCGCTTTTCGTCAACGCATTACATCAAGACGATCAACAATTCGTTGCGCTGAACCAGAATTTAGCGCAATTCACTAGCCGGCTTACGCACTCCGATAGCGATCTTGCCCATGCGGTGCAGCAATTCGACAGTTTACTAGGAACCTTGAAGCCGTTCCTGGATAAGAACACCGAGGTGCTCACCCATGACGTGAACAACCTTGCGGTTGCGACCACGACGTTGGTTCAACCGGACCCCTTAAATGGTGTAGAGACCTTCTTGCACGTGGGGCCGACGGCGGTAGCGAATGTGAACCAGATCTATCACCCATCACATGGTGCGGTAGTTTCGGTCACCTCGATTAGCAATCTTGCGAACCCGATGCAGTTCATTTGCAGCATGGTTCAGGCCGGTAGCCGACTGGGGTATCAAGATTCCGCCGAGCTATGTGCGCAATATCTGGCGCCCATTTTGGACGCGATTAAGTTCAACTATCTGCCGTTTGGGTTGAACCCCTTCACCACCGCCGAGGCATTACCCAAGGAAGTTGCCTACTCTGAGCCGCGGCTGCAACCGCCGAATGGATACAAAGACACCACCGTGCCCGGAATTTGGGTACCGGATACACCGTTATCGCATCGCAATACCCAGCCGGGCTGGATCGTCGCTCCTGGGATGCAAGGACAGAAAGTGGGCCCCATCACCGCAGGCTTGTTGACTCCGGAGTCGCTGGCTGAGCTCATGGGCGGCCCTAACATTGAGCCGGTTGAGTCCACGCTGCAGACCCCGCCGGGGCCGCCTAATGCTTACGACGAAAATCCGGTGCTGCCGCCCATTGGTTTGCAGGCTCAGGTGCCGATACCGCCACCGCCGCCAGGGCCGGAGGTAATACCTGGTCCGGTCGCGCCGACACCGGCGCCGGCTGGTGCGGCGTTCCCCGCTGAAGCGGGAGCGGGCTCATGAGATATCTGCGGCGTGGGCTGGCACTGCTGGTAGCGGCCATGGTGCTGAGTTCGTGTGGCTGGAAAGGCATCTCCAATGTGGCCATTCCGGGTGGTCAAGGTAGCGGTCCGGGGTCCTACACCGTCTATGTTCAGGTGCCGGACACGCTGGCGATCAATGGCAACAGCAAGGTGATGGTTGCCGACGTTAATGTCGGTTCAATTCGCGCGATCAATTTGAAGAACTGGGTAGCTACCCTCACGCTAGGGCTGGATAAGAGCGTCAGGTTGCCGAAAAATGCCACTGCAAAAATTGGCCAGACCAGTCTTTTGGGTTCGCAACACATTGAACTTTCCGCCCCGGCGAACCCGTCGTCGGAGTCGCTGAAAAACGGTGATGTTATTCCGCTGAAAAATTCATCGGCATATCCGACCACCGAGCAAACACTGGCCAGCCTTGCGCTGATTCTGCGTGGTGGCGGTGTCCCGAACTTGGAAGTCCTGCAGAACGAGATCTACAACATTGTTGACGGGCGGGCTGACCAAATCCGCGCCTTCCTAGGCAAGCTCGACACCTTTACCGAGCAGCTCAACCAGCAGCGCAATGACATCACCCACGCCATTGACTCCACCGACCGATTACTGGCCTACGTAGGTGCTCGATCGGACGTCGTGGATCGGGTGCTGACCGATATCCCGCCGCTGATTAAGCACTTCGCGGACACTCGCGATTTGCTGATCAACGCGGTGGATGCGGTAGGGCGGCTCAGTGCGGTCACCGACCAATACCTGGCAGAAGCACGTAGCAGCCTGCATACCGATTTGCAAGCACTGCAATGTCCATTAAACGAACTGGGCCGTGGGTCACCGTATTTGCTTGATGCGATGAAATTGATTCTGACCCAACCGTTCAGCATCGACACCGTGCCTAAATTGTTCCGCGGCGACTACGTGAACCTGTCGTTGACACTTGACCTCACTTACAGCGCCATCGACAACGCGTTTCTTACCGGTACCGGATTATCCGGCAGCCTGCGGGCACTCGAACAATCCTTTGGCCGTGATCCTGAGACGATGATCCCCGACGTTCGCTACACGCCGAATCCGAATGATGCGCCCGGCGGGCCACTGGTGGAAAGGGCGCCGAGAAAATGCTGACTCGTTTTATCCAGCGCCAGCTGATGTTGTTTGCCCTCTTGACGGTTATCGCGTTGGGCGTGCTCGGTATCTACTACCTGCAGATCCCCAGCCTGGTGGGGATCGGCCGATACACGTTGAAGGCCGAGCTACCGGCTTCAGGCGGGCTGTATCCCACCGCCAACGTGACTTATCGGGGTATCGCCATCGGCCGAGTCACCGCCGTTGAACCCACACAACGGGGCGCCGAAGCCACGGTAAGCATCGATAGCCGCTACAAAATTCCGATCGATGCGACAGCCAACGTGCACTCGGTATCCGCAGTCGGCGAGCAGTATCTGGATTTAGTGTCGTCGGGCACATCAACCAAATATTTCTCGACCGGCCAGACCATCCTCTGCGGGCCCGGCCCGACGTGTAAAAACACGGTGCCCAGTGAGATTGGTCCAGCGTTGGACACCGCCTATAACGGATTGAAAGTGCTACCCAAAGAGAAAATCAGCGGGCTTCTCGATGAAACAGCACAAGCCGTTGGCGGGCTGGGCCCTGCGCTGCAACGGTTAGTCAATTCCACTCAAGCCATTGCTGGCGATTTCAAGACCAACATTGGTGATATCCACGACCTCATTCAAAACTCCGGGCCAGTCCTGGACAGTCAGGTCAAATCCGGTGATGCGATCGAGCGGTGGGCCCGTAATTTGAATGTGCTAGCCGCCCAGACCGCGGCAAATGACCAGCATGTGCAGAGCATTCTGCAACAAGCGGCCCCGTCCGCAGATCAGCTCAACTCGGTCTTCGGCGACGTCCGTGATTCCCTACCGCAGACCCTAGCCAACCTTGAGATCGTGCTGGACATGCTCAAGCGCTACCACGCCAGCGTGGAACAGATACTGGTGTTTCTGCCGCAAGGTGGCGCGATTGCGCAGACGGTAGCTGCGCCGTATCCCAACGAAGCGGCGCTGGATCTGGGGTTATCAATCAATCAGCCACCGCCGTGTCTGACCGGTTTCATCCCGGCCTCGCAGTGGCGGTCCCCGGCCGACTTGAGTGTGCAGCCATTACCGCGGGGAACGTATTGCAAGATCCCGCAAGAGACACCGGCTAACTCGGTACGCGGTTCACGTAATATCCCCTGCACCGATGTTCCAGGCAAGCGTGCGGCAACGCCACGAGAGTGCCGTGACTCCAAGCCGTATGTTCCGCTGGGTACCAATCCCTGGTACGGCGACCCGAACCAGATCCTGAACTGCCCGGCACCCGCAGCGCGCTGCGATCAGCCGGTGAACCCAGGCCAGGTCATCCCCGCGCCGACGGTCAACAATGGCATGAACCCCGCTCCGGCCGACCAGGTGACCCCAACGCCACCACCCATCAGCGACCCGCTACAGCGGCCAGGATCAGGAACAGTCGAATGCAACGGACAACAACCCAACCCGTGCGTCTACACTCCGAGCGGACCGCCGACGGCGACCTACAGTCCCATGAGTGGTGAGGTTGTGGGGCCAGACGGGGTTAAATACACCGTCGAAAACTCGAGCAAAACAGGAGACGACGGATGGAAGGAGATGCTGGCGCCAGCCAGCTGAACCCCACCGACGCGGACCAAACGTTGACGGACGCCAGCGATGCTGATGCCTGCAGTGCAGCAGCGCCGGAGCCTGGCCAAGCCTCGGACCCGGAATCGCCGGATACCCAACGCGGCCCGTCACGATTAGGCCGCGGCTGGCTTGCTGGTATCACGGCGGTGCTCTTACTGGCTGCCGGCGGGTTAGCGGCGGGTGGCTACTGCGCGGTGCGCTCGCACCAGGAAAGCCAAGCTGTGGCACGCAACGATGCCGCTGCCATCCAGGCGGCGAAGGAATGCGTTGCGGCCACGCAAGCACCAGACACGCACACCATGGCGGCCAGCGAACAAAAAATCATCGACTGCGGTACAGATGAATTCCGTTCTCAAGCATTGCTATACGGCAGCGTGCTGGTTCAGGCCTATCAAGCGGCGA
>JAIENC010000088.1 GCA_019751635.1 Mycobacteriaceae bacterium | reverse complement strand
AGCTAGCTGAGCGTCACTGGCCAGTGATCCAGCGGCCTACTCAGCAGGGGCACCGCTGTCTCGGGACTGACCGGCATCGTGCTCGCCTTCTTCAGGCAACGCGAACTTCTCCATCTGAGTGGTGTGCATCTTGTGCCGGCGCTCAGCTTCGGCGTAACGCGATTCCCACTCAATACGCTGCTTGTCAAAGCCTTCGAGCCACTCGTTGCTCTCCGAGTCAAAGCCCTCGGGGAAGATGTAGTTCCCCTGCTCGTCATAGCTGTCAGCCATGCCGTACTTCGCTGGGTCGAATTCCTCGTGGTAGTCCTCATTGGCCTGCTTAAGCGAGAGCGAGATACGGCGGCGCTCAAGATCGATGTCGATGACCTTGACCATCGCCTCATCGCCGACGGCAACCACCTGGTCAGCGACCTCAATGTGGCGCTCGGACAGTTCGGAGATGTGCACCAGACCCTCGATGCCTTCCTCAACCCGGACGAACGCGCCGAACGGCACCAGCTTGGTGACCTTCCCAGGCACGATCTGCCCGATAGCGTGCGTGCGGGCGAAGTGCCGCCACGGGTCTTCTTGAGTGGCCTTGAGGGACAACGACACCCGTTCGCGGTCCATGTCAACGTCAAGCACCTCGACGGTGAGTTCGTCGCCCACCTGCACCACCTCAGACGGATGGTCAATGTGCTTCCAAGACAGCTCGGAGACATGCACCAGACCGTCCACACCGCCCAAATCAACAAACGCGCCGAAGTTGACGATCGAGGACACCACGCCCTTGCGGATGGAGCCTTTTTGCAACGCATTGAGGAACTCGCTGCGCACCTCGGATTGGGTTTGCTCCAGCCAAGCCCGCCGTGACAGCACCACATTGTTGCGGTTTTTGTCCAGCTCAATGACTTTGGCTTCGATCTCTTTGCCAATGTAAGGCTGCAGATCACGAACACGGCGCATCTCAACCAACGAAGCCGGCAAGAAGCCACGCAGCCCGATGTCGAGGATCAGACCACCCTTGACCACCTCGATGACGATGCCTTTAACGGCCTCGTCCTGCTCTTTGAGCGCTTCGATGGTGCCCCAGGCGCGCTCGTACTGAGCGCGCTTCTTGGACAGGATCAGCCGACCTTCTTTGTCTTCCTTGGTGAGCACCAAGGCCTCAACCTCGTCACCGACGGACACCACTTCACTGGGGTCAACATCGTGCTTGATGGAGAGCTCACGGGCGGGAATGACGCCTTCGGTCTTGTACCCGATATCGAGCAGGACTTCATCGCGGTCAACCTTGACGATGGTCCCTTCGACGATGTCGCCATCGTTGAAGTATTTGATCGTTTTATCGATGGCAGCGAGAAAGTCCTCGGCCGAGCCGATGTCGTTAACGGCTACTTGGGGCGAGGTGACGGTAGGACTCGGCATATTGTTGGGTTGCTCCGGACAGTTTGGTCGTAGGGACACATTGGGGACAAAAAAGGGTACCAGCTGAGGCTACTTGACTGCACATGGACCGGACAAACTCGCGCATTCCCGGCGTTCCAGCTGGTGTATCCGTCATCAGGCTAGCCGGCAACAACGACCGTGATCGACAGCGGGTCACCCAGTAGAGCATCTTCGGACCTGGGTGCCGGCAGCCGGCGCCAGTAACTGCATACTCCGAGCATGCAACACGTGATCACCGCGCTACCAACGTTTTTGCTAGCTTGCCTGGCGCTGGCAGCCCTGCCTGGCCCCTCCACTGCATTGCTGCTTCACCGCTCGGTCCGCGATGGCCGTACTGCGGGAATAGCCGCTGTAGCCGGCAACGAGATCGGGATATTTGGTTGGACCATGGCCGGTGGCGCGGGACTATCGATGTTGCTCTTGGCCAATCACACGTTATCGATTGCGCTACACATCATAGGTGCCCTCACCCTGATTTGGCTCGGCCTCAGCGCATGGCGTAAGGCACGGCACCCAGCCGGTGTCACTGCATGCATCCCACCCCGAAGCCAGACCCCCGCTGCAGCCTTCCGCGCATCGCTAGTGTCAATTGCCGCCAACCCCAAAGCGGCCGTGTTCGGGACCGTCGTCATGCCCCAGTTCCTGCCTAGTGCCGGACCAGTGCTGTCGATCCTTCTGGTGCTGGCAGGCATTCAGCTTGTCGTTGACACCGCCTGGTGCGTCGGCATCGTGTTTGCCGCTGACCGGGCCCGCAGAATCTTCGCCAAGGCGAATGTGCGCCGACGGATCGAAAAGACGCTGGGCACTGTCCTTTTATTTATGGGCTTAGGTCTAGCTGTTGACGCCACTTAGTGCGCTGCCCGGTCCCAGGTAGGGCCATACCCCACCGACACTTCTAACGGCACCTCAAGCGGGTAAGCACCGCCCATTTTGTCGCGTACCAGCGCCTCCACTTGCTCGCGCTCGCCCTCGGCAATTTCGAACAGCAGCTCATCGTGCACCTGAAGTAACATCCGCGACGCCAGACCGGCTTGATCGAGCGCACGGTCAACCTCGATCATCGCGACCTTGATGATGTCGGCCGCGCTGCCCTGAATCGGTGCGTTGAGCGCAGCCCGTTCGGCGGCTTCCCGGATCTGACGGTTGCTGCTATCAAGCTCCGGAAGGTAACGGCGGCGACCCAACACCGTCGAGGTGTAGCCACTCTTGCGGGCCTGCTCGACGACGGCCATCAGATAGTCACGCACTCCGCCAAACCGGGCAAAATACTGATCCATCTGCAGCTTTGCTTCGTCGGTGGAGATTTTTAACTGGGCGGCCAGCCCGTAGGCACTAAGCCCGTAGGCCAGCCCATAGGACATCGCCTTAACCCGACGCCGCAACTCGGCGGTGACGTCTTCGATCGGCACCCCGAACGCCCGCGATGCCACAAACGAATGCAGATCCTCCCCGGCCCGAAACGCCTCGATAAGACCCTCGTCGCGCGAGAGGTGAGCCATGATCCGCATCTCAATTTGGCTGTAATCCGCAGTCATCAACTCGACGAAAGAGCCCTGGGACCCGGCATCCGCAGCCGGCCCAACAATGAACGTGTCGCGAATCTGCCGGCCGGCGTCAGTGCGGATCGGGATGTTCTGCAGGTTGGGTTCGGTCGAGGAGAGCCTGCCGGTCGCGGCAATGGTCTGATTGAACGTGGTGTGGATCCGGCCGTCGGCGGCCACCGTATTGAGCAACCCGTCAACGGTCACCTTCAACCGAGTGGCGTCCCGATGCGCAAGCAGATGCGCCAAGAAAGGATGTCCAGTCTTATCGAACAACGACTGCAACGCGTCGGCGTCGGTGGTATACCCCGTCTTTGTCCGCTTAGTCTTCGGCATCCCCAATTCGTCGAACAACACCACCTGCAGCTGTTTGGGCGAACCGAGATTGATCTGTTTACCGATCACCGCATAGGCAGCTTCGGCCGCGTCGCGGATCTGGCCACCGAACTGGGACTGCAGCTCCGCCAGAAGCGTCAGGTCAACAGCGATACCGACAGCCTCAAGACGTGCCAACACCCGCTGAACGGGCAACTCCATCTCGCCCAACAACGCGGTGGAGTCGATACGAACCAGCTCGGTGTCCAGCGCGTCAGCCAGATCCACGACGGCACGAGCTCGCACGATCATCGCTTGGATAGCGTGATCGTCTACTTCACCGACGTCATCGAGAAGTGAAAGTTGTTGCTGCTGAGGGGTTTCTACGCGCAACTCACGTCGCAGATAACGCAGCGAAAGGTCTTCGAGGGTGAAGCTGCGTTGCCCTGGCCGGACCAAATAGGCAGCCAACGCGGCATCAGAGGTAACCCCGTTCAACGCCCAACCGCGACCGGCGAGGCCGTGGATGGCCGGCTTGGCCTCGTGTAGCGCCTTCGGTTTTGCTGGATCAGCGAGCCAGGTAGCCAGCGCATGCTCATCGTCAGGAGTCAACAACGCGGTATCGAAGTATCCCCCTTCACCGTCGGCAGCAGCGATGGCCAACGCCGTCACGTCGCCGCCGTAGGGCCGATGCGTCCCCACTACCGCCAGCCCGGCCCGACCCCCGTCACTGGCGTGCTGAGCCAGCCACTGACCGGCTGCGCCGGGACTGATCGCCCCGCCGCGCACGTCAAAACCCTGGTCGACCTCAGCCTCCACCGCGGTCAGGGTGTCAAACAGCCGATCCCGCAGTACCCGGAACTCCAGCTGATCAAATAGCTGGTGGATCTGGTCACGGTCCCAGGGCTGCAACTGCATCGCGTCCGGGGTGTGCGCTAGCGGCACATCACGGACTAGGTCAGTGAGTTCTCGGTTCCGTACCACGCTGGGTAGATGCGCCCGCAGCGCATCGCCAACCTTGCCGCGCACCGAGTCGACGTTGTCGATCAGCGTTTGCAGCGAGCCATATTCGACAATCCATTTGGTCGCGGTTTTTTCGCCCACCCCCGGGATACCAGGCAGATTGTCACTGGGATCACCACGCAGTGCGGCAAAATCTGGGTATTGCCGAGGGGTAAGCCCATATTTCTCCACCACGGCCTCAGGGGTAAAACGGGTCAGATCGCTGACGCCTTTACGCGGATAGAGCACCGTCACGTCATCGTTGACCAGCTGCAATGAGTCGCGGTCACCGGTGACCACTAACACTCGGTAACCCGCCCCCGCCGCCTGCGTGGCCAATGTCGCGATCAAGTCGTCGGCTTCATAACCCGGCTCGGCGAGCACCGTGATGCCCAGTGCGGCAAGGACTTCCTTGATGACATCGAGCTGGCCAGCAAACTCGTCCGGCGTCGCCGCCCGGTTGGCCTTGTACTGCGGGTAACGCTCAGCACGAAACGTCTGCCGCGAGACGTCAAACGCCGCGGCAACATGCGTAGGGGTTTCGTCGCGCAACAGGTTGATCAGCATTGCGGTAAACCCGTAGACAGCATTGGTGGTTAGGCCTCCAGCGGTCTTGAAATTCTCCGCGGGCAAAGCATAAAAAGCCCGAAACGCTAGCGAATTGCCGTCCAACAGCATCAGCGTCGACTTGGGGTCGGAGAACTTCTCGGCAGGCTTGGTGACACTGACGGTCTTTACGGGGCTCACCGCCCTCACTTTAGGCACCACGCCCGGCGCCCCAACCACCGCGGCAAAACTGAAACACGTTTCAATTCTTGCCCCAACTGGGTAGGCTACCCCCGTGCCCGTTGCCCCCCACCAACAACCAGCGATAGCAGGTTGGTTCGCCACCGACGAGTCCGGACACCCCCACCTGATTGGTTCTACCTGCCGGCAATGCGGCACCTACGTGTTTCCACCTATCATTTCTTCGGGCGCCAGCAACTGCCCCAACCCCGCGTGTGACGGTACCCAACTCGAGCAGGTTCGGCTGTCTCGACGCGGCAGGCTGTGGAGCTACACCGAAAATCATTACGCCCCGCCACCGCCATACCCTGCCTCGGACCCGTTTGAGCCATTCGCCGTCGCCGCGGTGGAACTGGACGAGGAGGGCCTGATCGTGTTGGGCAAGGTGGTGACGGGAACTTCAGCAGCCGACTTGACTGTCGGCATGGAGATGGAAGTGGCCACGATTCCGCTGTTTACCGATCCAGACGGGATCGAACGCATCGTCTACGGATGGCGGATCGCATGACCGAGCCGGTCTACATCCTGGGTGCCGGGATGCACCCCTGGGGCAAGTGGGGTAACGACTTCACCGAGTATGGGGTGATCGCCGCCCGGGCTGCACTGCGTGAAGCTGGTGTGGACTGGCCGCAGATCCAATACGTAGCCGGCGCCGATACCATTCGCAACGGCTACCCCGGCTTCGTCGCCGGCGCGACCTTCGCACAGAAACTGGGCTGGAACGGCGCCTCGGTCAGCTCCAGTTACGCCGCCTGCGCTAGCGGGGCGCAAGCGTTGCAGAACGCCCGCGCGCAGATCCTGGCCGGCTTTTGCGATGTGGCCATGGTGATCGGCGCCGATACCACCCCCAAAGGATTTTTTGCGCCAGTCGGCGGTGAGCGTCGCCATGACCCCGACTGGCAGCGGTTCCATCTGATAGGCGCCACCAACCCGGTGTATTTCGCGTTGCTAGCCCGCCGGCGAATGGATCTCTACGGCGCTACGCTTGCAGACTTCGCTCAAGTCAAAGCCAAGAACGCCAGGCATGGCTTGAGCAATCCGCATGCCCGGTTTCGCAAAGAGGTATCGGTCGAGGATGTGCTTGCTAGCCCAATGGTGGCCGACCCATTGCGGTTGCTGGACATCTGCGCCACCTCCGACGGTGCGGCAGCAGTGATTGTTGCCAGTGCACGCTTCGCCCGTCAGCACCTCGGATCCCTCCAGGGCGTACCGTCGGTTCGGGCAATCAGCACAATAACCCCACGCTATCCGCAGCACTTACCCGAATTACCTGATATAGCAACAGATTCCACCGCCGTAGTGCCCGCACCCGAGCGGGTGTTCAAAGACCAAATTCTGGATGCCGCCTACGCCGAAGCCGGTATCGGTCCCGATGAGGTGAGCCTCGCGGAGGTCTATGACCTTTCCACGGCACTTGAACTCGACTGGTACGAGCACCTGGGTCTGTGTGCTAAAGGGGAAGCCGAAGGACTGCTGCGCAGCGGCGCAACCAGCATCGGCGGCAGAATCCCGGTCAATCCCTCGGGTGGACTCGCATGCTTCGGCGAAGCCATCCCCGCCCAAGCCATCGCCCAGGTTTGCGAACTGACCTGGCAGTTGCGCGGCCAAGCGACCGGCCGCCAGGTAGCCAACGCCAAGGTGGGCGTCACCGGAAATCAGGGCCTCTTCGGACACGGCTCGTCGGTGATCATGGCCCGCTAGACCACCCGGGCAGCGCCCGCCGCTAAGCGGGGACTACTCAGCCGGCGGGGTATCCGAGGACGCGTCTTCAGGCTTGTCAAGAGTGTCTAGGACAACTTCAGCCACCCATTTCATGGTGGTTCGCCGATCCATGGCGGCGCGCTGGATCCATTTGAATGCCTCAGGCTCGGTCATGCCCTGCTTAACCTGCAACAAGCCTTTGGCTCGTTCAACCAGCTTGCGGGTCTCCAGCCGATCAGACAAACTCGTCACTTCGCGCTCTAGGGCGGCGATCTCGCTATAGCGACTAATCGCTAATTCAATGGCCGGAATCAGATCGTTGACCGTAAACGGTTTGACCAGATAAGCCATCGCCCCAGCCTGGCTGGCCCGTTCGACCAAGTCGCGCTGGCTAAACGCGGTGAGCATGACGATCGGCGCAATACGTTTGCTAGCGATCTCATCAGCTGCATCAATCCCGTCCCGCCGCGGCATCTTGACGTCCATGATGATCAAGTCAGGCTTGAGCTCCTCGGCAAGTTGGCAAGCTTCCTGGCCATCGCTAGCCTCCCCGACAACCTCGTATCCCTCTTCACGCAGCATCTCGGCGAGGTCGAGTCGGATCAGTGCCTCGTCTTCAGCGATCAGCACGCGGCGAGCAACAGGCGCTTCGGTGTCGGTCGTAGAGCCAGTCATAAAGACATTGTGTCGCGGGCCGCGATGCTCACCGCTGTCGGGGCGGTCGAACACAGCACAGCCGGACCGATCATCTATCGTAGGAGGCCGCACGTCGAAGAGCCCTCGTATCCCAACTGGCAGAGGAAACGGATTCAAAACCCGTCCAGTGTGAGTTCGAATCTCACCG
>JAIENC010000112.1 GCA_019751635.1 Mycobacteriaceae bacterium | reverse complement strand
CATCCAATAATTCCGGAGGAATCACTTCGCAATGGCTAAGCAAATTGCGTACGACGAAGAGGCTCGCCGCGGCCTGGAGCGGGGCTTGAATGCACTCGCCGACGCGGTCCGGGTGACGTTGGGCCCTAAAGGGCGCAACGTTGTGCTGGAGAAGAAGTGGGGTGCTCCCACGATCACTAACGATGGTGTGTCCATCGCTAAAGAGATCGAGCTGGAAGACCCATACGAAAAGATCGGCGCTGAGCTGGTCAAGGAAGTCGCCAAGAAGACCGACGACGTGGCCGGTGACGGTACCACGACGGCTACGGTGTTGGCCCAGGCTCTGGTTAAAGAGGGTCTGCGTAACGTCGCAGCTGGTGCTAACCCGCTAGGTCTTAAGCGCGGCATCGAGAAGGCTGTCGAGAAGGTCACCGAGACCCTCCTCAAAGGCGCCAAGGATGTTGAGACCAAAGAGCAGATCGCTGCCACCGCCGCCATCTCGGCAGGTGACCAGTCGATCGGTGACCTGATCGCCGAGGCGATGGACAAGGTCGGCAACGAGGGTGTTATCACCGTCGAGGAGTCCAACACCTTTGGTTTGCAGCTTGAGCTGACCGAGGGTATGCGGTTCGACAAGGGCTACATCTCGGGCTACTTCGTCACCGACCCAGAGCGGCAAGAAGCTGTCCTGGAAGACCCGTACATCTTGCTGGTCTCGTCCAAGGTGTCGACCGTCAAGGACCTGCTGCCGCTGTTGGAGAAGGTCATTCAGGCCGGCAAGCCGCTGCTGATCATTGCTGAGGACGTTGAGGGCGAGGCACTGTCCACGCTGGTCGTCAACAAGATCCGTGGCACCTTCAAGTCGGTGGCGGTGAAGGCTCCAGGCTTCGGCGACCGTCGTAAAGCGATGCTGCAGGACATGGCCATCCTCACCGGTGGTCAGGTGATCAGCGAAGAGGTCGGCTTGACGCTGGAGAACGCCGACGTCAGCCTGCTGGGCAAAGCCCGCAAGATCGTGGTCACTAAGGATGAGACCACCATCGTCGAGGGCGCCGGTGACACCGACGCCATCGCCGGCCGGGTGGCTCAGATTCGGGCCGAGATCGAGAACTCCGATTCCGACTATGACCGCGAGAAGCTGCAGGAGCGCCTGGCCAAGCTGGCCGGTGGTGTTGCGGTGATCAAAGCTGGTGCTGCCACTGAAGTGGAGCTCAAGGAGCGCAAGCACCGCATCGAGGACGCAGTGCGTAACGCCAAAGCTGCTGTCGAAGAAGGCATTGTCGCCGGTGGTGGCGTGGCTCTGCTGCAGGCAGCTCCGACGTTGGCTGAGCTGAACCTCTCGGGCGACGAGGCCACTGGTGCCAACATCGTCAAGGTGGCGCTGGAAGCTCCGCTGAAGCAGATCGCCTTCAACTCTGGGCTAGAGCCTGGTGTGGTGGCAGAGAAGGTCCGCAACTCGCCTGCTGGTACTGGCCTGAACGCCGCCACCGGCGTGTACGAGGACCTGCTCAAAGCTGGCGTTGCTGACCCGGTGAAAGTTACCCGTTCAGCGCTGCAGAACGCGGCGTCTATCGCGGGTCTGTTCCTTACCACTGAGGCTGTTGTTGCTGACAAGCCAGAGAAGGCGGCTGCTCCTGCGGCCGACCCGACTGGTGGTATGGGCGGCATGGACTTCTGAGTCTGCCCAATCGAAAAAGCCCGGTCCCCTGGTGGGGCCGGGCTTTTTCGATTGCATCTGCGTCGACTGTGCGGGTTATAGACAATTTCGGGCGGACTCTAGACAATATGCTGCACAGTCGGTGCAGTTGGACAGGAGAACAGTCATGAATCCGGTTGAGAACCAGATCGTTGATGTCAGTGTTCCGCGTATCCCCGACGAAAGTACGTTAGACGTGTGGGGGGGCAGGATGGACGACTGGGACATCGGCCTACCAGTCTAGGCTCTAGCGGCGTGGGTTCAGATTTCGTTGTACCCGCCGGCCATGGCGAACGTCTTGCCCACATTTTCGACGGGCAGACGCCCGTAATCGCTGTTGACCTACCTGCTGCGGTAGTGGCTGATTCCGGTCTGCCCGTTGTTCCGCTGGCCGATGTGATGTCTATTACTGAAGGCGCGGTGGTCGCCGTCAGCTCGAACCCCGATACGGTGGCGTTGGCCCAGAAGCCTCAACCAGGGGTTCGTAAAATCCACTTCGTGCAGGCTGTGCACGGAGGTGATGAACACACCGTGCGATACACAACCATGCAGCTCTTGGCGTCTGATCCGCTGGTGTGCGCGCAGCGTCTGGTGGAGCTTGCTGGGGAGATTAAGTTATCCGGCGGCAATATTTCTTTTACCGGGGAGGGCACCGAGCTGACGGTTCGGTCTCACGGCCAAGTCGGGTTGATCTATCTGGACGATCCGATCATCAAACCCGGCGAGAGCGTGTCGGGCGCTGTTTTCTTTGAGATTGGGCTGGTTGCCGGAAAGGCGGCTGCGGCCGGCACGTTTCTGGTCAACGGCTCTTGCCGGGCGGCCGGCATGATCGCGTCGCGGGATCGAATGTTGAGCACTGCGCCAGAGCCGGCGGAATTAGTACAGCATCGCCGGGAGATTGCCCGGATTGGGGTGGATCTGCATATCCGCGACAATCAGCTGGTGGCGTGCCTGCTCGGTGAGCGTGACATCAAAGACGACATTGCCAGGTGGACGCGTGCCGATGGTTTACGCGTCACGGAATGCTCGATCGGCACCAACTCCCAAGTGTTGACTGGTATCGATTGGTCGCTGAACTCGATGCTGAACGAGGGCGCCCAGGGTATCCACGTTGGTTTCGGCCGCCCCGTTGATGGTATCCATTTCGATTTCATCTGCCCGGAGGTTGCTTTAGCCGCTGGATAGGGTAGGTGGGCTCAGGCTTCGGCGAACACCACACAGTCATGCCGGCAGCCTTCGGCGACTGCGGCAGACTGCGGGTCGGCATTGCGGTGCAGCAGCGCCCGGGTCGGAGTGACCGAGAGGCGAACGGCCTGATCGCCGGGAGCATGCCGGGATAGCTCGGCCCGGCCGTCGACAATGAGTGAATAGCCGTTTAGCTGGCTCGGGGGCCACAGCAGCGTGACAGTACTGCGGCTGGCCAGGTTCTTGCGGGTGTGTTCGCCGATCAGCCCGACGTCGAGGGTCTGGTCAGCTAGCACCGGTTCGACCGCCACGGTGTGCACCCGGGAGTTGTCGTCAACGGTGAGCAGATAGGCAAAGCGGTAGTCGCGCAGAGCTGCAGCTAGGCGTGGGAAGTCGACTTTCTTGGCGCCCATGTGGATAACAGTAGGCGGCTGTTAAAGCGGGCGCTCAGGATGCTAATCGTGGTGGGGGAGCAGTGGCCGTTTCTTGGCCGGCAAGCAGTGCGGCGGGGCGACGTATCGGCGTACCAGCTACGTCGGGATTACCGCGCGATATACCGCAACGTCTATCTGCCTAAGCAGGCAACGCTGACAGCGTTGACGCGAGCCCGCGCAGCTTGGCTGTGGTCGGGTGGTGAGGCGACGCTGACTGGATTGTCTGCCGCGGCGGTGCTCGGTACGCAATGGCATGATGCCGATACTCCTGCCGAAGTGAGCCGGATCAATCGGCATGCTCCACCCGGTATTGTAGTCCGCTCATATGCTTTGACTGACCGAGAAGTGTTTCTTTGCAAGGGAATTCGGATTACTACCCCGGCCCGTACCGCGTTTGATATTGGTCGGATGATGCCGCCGGATCAGGCGATACCGATTCTAGATGCACTGGTCAGGGCGACTAAGGTGCAGCTCACCGCCGTTACCGCGCTTGCGGAGAACAACCCGCGCGTTCGAGGTGTTCGGCTGCTGCGTACCACGCTGCAGCTAGTCGATGGTGGTGCAGAGTCTCCTCCAGAAAGCCGGGTGCGGCTGTTGCTGATCCGGGCAGGTTTACCGGCACCAGAAACCCAGATCGAGTTCTTCGATAAATTTGGTGTCGCCCGGATCCGGGTCGATATGGGTTGGCGGGAATGGAAAGTGGCCGTCGAATACGACGGAGTTCAGCACTGGTCAAGCCGGCACCAGCGATCCTGGGATATCGACCGTATCGCGATATGAGAAGGCTTGGGCTGGAGCGTTGTCCGAGTGAGCGCGGAGATGCTCGCCCGCCCGGCGGTGATCATCGAACGGGTGGTGGGCAAACTACGAGCCGCCGGATGTTCCGTCTCGTGAGCGTCGAATGTGTAGGTCGTGGGCAATTGTGGGTTCACTTTTGACAAAAACCTGCACAGTCGGTGCAGCAGCAGCGGTCAACGTTGGCCGCGGATCAGCTTGCCGGGGCGGGCATCGGTGGGCTGCCCGTTTCGGGAGATCACCTGGCCAGAGACGATAGTGGCGAGATAGCCGTCAGCTTTCTGATCTAACCGGCGTCCACCGGCCGGAAGGTCGTTGGTGACTACGGGTTTGTGCAGTCGTAGTGCGGCGTGGTTAATGACGTTGAGATCCGCTTTATAGCCAGCGGCGATTCGGCCACGATCACTGAGCCCCGCTACCCGGGCTGGTACTGAGGTGAGTTCGCGGATGGCTTGCGGCAGTGAGAATCGCCCAGTGGCTCGATCGCGGACCCAATGCGTCAGCAGATAAGTGGGATAGCTAGCGTCACAGATCATTCCGTAATGAGCTCCGCCATCGCCTAAACCGAGTACCACATCGTCGCGGTGCAGCAACTCGCCGACGGTATCCAGTGAATAATTCTCGAAGTTGGCCAGCGCGACCAGCAGCATTGCCTGCCCGTCGTTTTCGAGTAGCTGGTCGTAGGCCTCTTCTTGGGGGCTAACGCCTCGGGCGGCGGCGCGCGCCGCAATACTGTCGGACCGCCGCGGTTCATAGTTAGCGTCATCGCCGAGCGGGAAAATCCAGTCCCAGGCCTGCGCCATGTACAGCAGGGGGTGCCCTTCGCCGGGAGTGTCGGCGAGGATGCGCGCGCGAACTTCGGGTTTACGCATCTCGGCGACGCGTTCAGCGAGGGGTAGACCGGCGATCTCGCGATAGCTGGGATAGAGCACAAAAGGGTTACCGGTGAGCTCTAGTCCAATCATCAGCCCGATTGGTCGAGGTAGTAGTTGCGCGGTGACTAGCGGATACCGGGCTGCGGCACGTTTATTAGCCTTCTCGATCATGGTGATGGCATCCGGCCAGATCGGGGTGCCTGAATTGGCGATTCCCAGGGTAAAAGTGACCGGCAGCCCGACACTGGTGGCAACGTCAAAAAATGTTTGCAGCACCGGCTGGTACTGGCCGGCAGGTATATCGGGCACAAACTGCAGAAGTCCACCGCCGCCGTCGGCGACACCTTGCGCGATAGCCGCGATTTCGTCGCGTCCGGCATCGTAGCTAGGAATCGGTAAGCCGCTTGCGGTTTTATGGATCATCAGCCGTGATGACGCGAAACCCAGTGCCCCAGTCTGGATTGCTTCTTTGGCTAACGCTCGCATGGTGGCGATGTCTTTGGCGGTGGCCGGTTCGCGCTCAGCGCCACGCTGGCCCATGGCATACACCCGCAACGGGGAATGCGGCAAATAGGCCGCCACATCGATGTCGCGTTTGCCCGCATCGAGAGCATCCAGGTATTCACCGAAAGTCTCCCAGTTCCACGGCAACCCTTCGGTCATGACCACGCCGGGGATGTCTTCTACTCCGGACATGACATCGACCAGCACATCGTGGTCTTCCGGTCGGCATGGTGCAAAGCCGACTCCGCAGTTACCCATCACGGCGGTGGTTACACCATGTGCTGATGATGGGGTTAAGCGGTCCGACCAGACAGCCTGGCCGTCATAGTGGGTGTGCAGATCGATAAAGCCGGGTGTGACGAGCAAGCCAGTGGCATCTATTTCCGGTGCACCAGCTGGCACATTGTGTTGGGGGTCAGCACCGCTGATTCGGTCTACCGCAGCGATCGCGCCATCTTTGATAGCGACATCCCCGACATAGGGCTCACCTCCGAGGCCGTCGACGATGGTGCCGTTGCGGAGGATGAGGTCGTAAGTCATTGAGATAATCTATGCCGGCGCCAGTGCGATATGCCAGCGATAGTATCGCCGCTATGGCGGCGCGGGAGCCGCCCGCCGTCAGCTGCGGTTTTCGTGTCATGGGCAGTGCACCGCTAAACTTAGCCGACTTTAGTAAACGTAGAAAATCAATGATTACGTGGGGGTTTCAGCATGACCGGAATTGAGCTAACTCCGCTTGACGCGATACTTTCGAAAACTCAGGTTGCGGAAATACAAGCCGGTAAGCAGGGTGTGTCGAATGAAGTGTCCGCCTCGGCTGCGAAATTCAAAGAAGACATTTTCGGAAGTTCGATGGATCCGTGGCTTCCGGAAAAACTTATGGCGGGTTTTGTTGCGCTGGAAGCTTTAGTCGAAGCTGTGATATTGCTGAATGGTCGTGGTGAGCCCAATAAAGGCGAAGAATTCCATAAAGGGAATAAAAATTTCTCTGGTCAAATCGCAAGTATTCTGCACAGTGCTACTCCGGTCCAATGGTCCGGCACGGCTGCTGAGAAATATTTAAGCCAGCATCTTCGCCAGCAATCCGCGGTTAACGCAGTTGCGGATACTGATCGGCGGGTGACGCGCATTCTCACCGAACAATCTAGTTGGGTAAAAAAGACCCGGGAAGACCTTGCTAGCGCCAGGGAGACGGCGATTTCTGGGCTGGTATTGGGTGGTACTTATTACGCGCTCTGCAAGGTTTATCGAGGGCTTCCTTTGGAGCATGTTATTGTGCTGCAGATGTTTTTGGCTCTTATCCTGATCGCACTGCTCGTTTTCCTTGAAACTCTTATGGCTCTTGTCGCATTAGGTGATTATGTGACTCACTCTCACCGGGAACTGCTCGAGGTCGCCAATGATTACCAATCGGTTACCGATAGCGCCGCAGAGGTCACGGCGACTGCTGGGTTGCCCGCTGCGAGAATGGCGCTGGCGGGCCAATCTGCCGCCGCAGACTTTGTCGATGCCTTCGATACGCATTCCGGCTTGCTGGGTGAATCAGGCCTCGCCCGCGTGATCAGCGGTTCGTTGAGCGAAAAGCTTCTCGCAAGCGCATCGATCAGTACGGTCACTGCCGCCCCACCAGCTCTCGGAGGGCCTGGGCATGCTCCGCGATACAGCAATCGTGATGGGCGAAATGGTCTGCCAGCCGGATCCTCGGTTGCTCAGGAGCGTCACGTGCCGGCAGCAGGAATCACGGGTGATGACGCGGACGACGGCACGGCGCTCACCGCGAACGTTACCCACCAAATCCTCGTTGAAGAGCAGTCGTCGAGCTCACGCCAGCTGCGGCCAACTGCGCATTTCGTGTGATGGATGGCACGCCGCTAAACTTGGCCGGGCCCCTCGCACCGAGCAGGTAATCATCGACCACAAGGACATGCCTAATGGCCGGATTTGAACCTTTCGAGATTGTTTCGTTACTTTCTGATTCTGCCGATTTGGCCGAAGCCGGGGCTTTTACGCCAGCAGAACGCGGCTTGGTGGCTCGGATCAAAGACATTTCAGGTAATGTCGAGCGTTACCTTGGCCTGGGGCCGCAAGGAATATTCTGGGCCG
>JAIENC010000065.1 GCA_019751635.1 Mycobacteriaceae bacterium | reverse complement strand
CAGTTCGCGGGGATCGCGTTTGCCTGACGAGGACAAACAGTGCACGCAGGCCAGATTGCAGGCGTAGGTCAGCTCCCAAGTCAGACAGATCGGCGCGGCAAGCCCACGCTCAAACTGGTCAACCAGCGACAATGCGGTTGTCATAAGCCCTCCCGGAGTACCAGCATGCTGGAGGCAGCCAGCGTACCTAACGCCTGCAGGTAGCGATCTTGTTGTGCCGCATCGATTCCCGCGGCTCGACACGCGGACCGGAGATCGGGATGATCACCTAGCGACCGCACCACCGTGACAATGGTGTGATTCTTCAGAAAAGACAGCTTGCGGGTGCCGAAGTGATACAGCAACGCGCCAAACGGTTCCGGTCGCAGCGCAACCTGGTGATGCAACTGCCAGCCGCGGTCGGGGTCAAACCCGGCGAACACGGTCAGTAAACCCCACACATCCCGTCGATAGACACCTCTTCAACCAACGTCTCGGTGATGAGGTCACCCTCAGCAACAGTCTCCAGATCCATGACGCCACCTTCCATTCCGCAGGGCTCGACAAGTTGAGTTATCCAGGTCACAATCCTTCCCAGGATATGGCATCGAGTGCCAAAAAGAAAGGTCTGATCTGGATGACGCTCAGGTCTCCCCTGGGGCGGCGCCGCTCGACAACACCTCAGCACATCACCGACGTCGCTCTGCGGTTGTTTGCCGCGCAGGGTTTCGACCGCGTCAGCGTCGACGATGTCGCGCACGCCGCTGGGATCTCCCGACGCACCGTATTCCGCTACTACGCTTCGAAGAACGCCATCCCCTGGGGGGATTTCGATGCGCATCTACAGCAGTTGCGACTACTACTTGACCAAGTGCCGACCACCGTCCGGCTGAATGAGGCGCTGCGCACCGCACTGTTGAGCTTCAACACCTTCGACGAATCTGAAATGCTCCGACATCGCCAGCGCATGCGGGTCATCCTGCAAACCACCGAATTGCAGGCCTATTCGATGACGATGTATGCCGGGTGGCGAGCGGTGATCGCCGAGTTCATCGCGCACCGATCTGGCATGGGCACTACCGAACTTCTGCCGCAGACCATCGCATGGACCATGCTCGGGATCGCCTTGTCGGCCTACGAACATTGGCTGAACGATGAATCGGTCTCTTTGCCGCATGCTCTCGCCGCGGCCTTCGATGTCGCCAACACCGGGCTGGACAGGGTGCAGCGATGAGTCCTGCGATGGCCCTGTCCCGCACCCTGCGCATACAGGGAAGAGCCTGCAGCGCACTAGGTTCCCCCATGTATGGCGAACTGTTGGAGTGGTTGGCCACCGACGTGAGCGCTGGGGGCAGTTTCGCAACCATCCTGTCTGGCCATGAAGCCGACCCGAGCGACTTCGCCTTGCCGCTTCGGCTCCTTGGCGGCCTACATCGTTTGGCGCTGGACGGCCGCGCCCCGACATTGCGTCGCTGGTATCCCAGCACGGGCGGAAGCTGGGACATCGAGGCCGCCTGGCCCGACATCGTTTCCACCGCAACCGAACACGCCGATTGGCTGCGTACGTCACTCGATCAATCACCGCAGACTAACGAAGTGGGCCGATCCGCAGCACTGATCGGTGGATTGCTGATCATTAATCATCAATTCGATTTGCCAATAAGGCTTTTTGAAATCGGAGCCAGCGCTGGATTAAATCTGCGCGCCGACCACTATCGGTATCGCTATCCCGGCGGTGATTGGGGCACAACCGATGCGCCGGTGACCATCGACGACGCCTGGCACGGCAAACTGCCACCAAAGGCCGCCGCGCAAATTGTCGAACGCCACGGATACGACATCGCCCCTATCGACGCCGCCAGCAGCGACGGACAATTAACGCTGCTGAGTTACGTTTGGCCGGACATGACTGACCGGCTAGACCGGTTACGCGGTGCACTGACGGTGGCTGGCCGCGTTCCAGTTCAGCTGCAACGCCGAAGCGCGGCCCAGGCCGTCGCCGATCTCGATGTAGCCGCCGGGACGCTAACGGTGCTATGGCACTCAGTTACCTGGCAGTATCTCTGCCGCAGCGAGCAAGACACCGTCCGCGAGAGACTCACCGCAGTCGGCGCCCGGGCCAGCCTCTCGGCACCATTGGCGCATCTGCGCCTCGAACCACCACCGGACGGGCCGGAAAATTCAACGAAATTCGTTGTACGCGTTAGAGTCTGGCCGAATCACGAGGAGCGCATCCTCGCTCAATGCCAGCCGCACGGCCCGCCAGTTGAGTGGCAGTAGCCGCCGCAACACTTAGCCGTTAAGCACTTCGGCGATAGGCGCAGCGGCGGCAATCTTGGCCCGGGCCTTCATCACTGCGCTCGCCATCCCGGCACCAACCACACCCACCACTACCCCACTGCGTTCATAGAACGCCAGGAAAGTACGGCCGTCATCGGCTACCAGATGCACTATGTCGGTAGCGCACGGCTCCCCTAGGCACTGAATCTTGACGTCGTATTGATCGCTCCAGAAATACGGGACAACCACACTGGGCACCACCTGCTGACCTAACATGGCAGGCACCAGCACCCGCGCCTGCTCGGCAACATTGCTCCAATGCTCCACCCGCACGTGCCGTCCCCGCCTACGCCAAGAAGCGACGTCGCCGAGCGCCCAGACCTGCGGCACAGTGGTGCGACCCACCTCGTCGCAGATCACTCCGTTGTCAACCTCGATCCCGCTGCCGGCCAGCCAGTCAGTCGCGGGCCGCGATCCCACCCCTACCACCACCAGGTCGGCCGACACCTCAGCACCATCGGTGAGCACGACCGAATCGACCCGGCCCCGCCCATGGAGCTCTACCACCCCAGTACCGGTGCGCACGTCGACGCCGTGAGCCCGATGCAACCGAGCAACCAGTGCACCGATCCGCTCGCCAAGCGCCGAGGCCAACGGGGCCTGCTGCGGTTCCACAAGAACCACCTCAACGCCCAGCTTGCGTAGGCTAGCCGCCACTTCGCAGCCGATGAAGCCAGCCCCGACAACAACCGCGCGCCGCGCGGTCGATGCACACCTACGCAACGCCATGGCCTCGTCATAGGAGCGCAGCACTGAGACGCCCTCGAGGTCGGGAAACGCCGGTATGCGCCGCGGTATAAGACCGGTGGCGATGACGAGGTGGTCATAGCCGAGCACTGCCCCGTCGGTAAAGGTCACCGCTCGTTGGTCGGTATCGAGACCTTGCGCTGCCGCACCTAGTCGCAACGCGATATCCCGCTCGTCATACCAGTGCCGCGGCTTGAGAGCTACGTCATCAATCTCGCAGTGCAGCACTTCCTTGGATAGCGGCGGCCGATCGTAAGGCAGATGCACTTCGTTGCCGGTGATGATGATGGCGCCGGCATAGCCGGCCCGGCGCAGTTGCTCAGCGGTTCGCGTAGCGCCCAACCCCGCACCGACAATCACTATGCCTGTCATAGCGTTGACCGTACTTGCGTTTTCTGCGTTACCGAGCACGCCCTTGCGTCCCCTCGGTCGGCGATCTCTCGATGAGGTTGGACAGCACCACAATGCTCTCGCTGCGCTCAACCTCGGCTTTGATCCGGATCCGTTCCAGCGCTTCTTCGAGATGCTGCATATCGCGAGCCAGCACATGCAGGAGAGCATCGGCCGGGCCGGTCACGGTCGCGGCGTTAACCACTTCAGGGATATCCAGCCAGGCCCGCCGAAGCTCACCGGGGGTGATGCGCCCTTGGCAGTACACCTGGACGTACGCTTCGGTATTCCAACCCAGCGCCGTGCGGTCGATGACCGTGGTGAACTTCCTAATCACCCCGCTGTCCAGCAGCCGGTCCACCCGGCGCTTGACCGCCGGGGCGGACAAATTGACCCTAGAGCCAATATCGGCGAACGTCGCTCGGGCATTCTCGGCCAGCTCAGCAAGGATGCGCTCATCAATGTCGTCGAGGCGATCCATCGCGAGCCAATCCCTTCCCGTTACGCAATACATTGCCTTGATAGCATCTTTTACGCAATAAATCACATTAAAGAATGCAACATATAGCGATTGATTGCGTCAGTTGCATTCAATATCGTCGCTTTGTGACAATTTCGCCTGCCGCCCCTGCCGTTGATGTCGCTCGCGTACCACTTGACCGTGCCGCACGGCCGCGGCACTACGTTATGACCCCGCCAGATTTTTTCGCCGTCGAATACGCCATCAATCCGTGGATGGATACCACCACGCCCGTCGACAACATGCTGGCCATGGCGCAGTGGGAAAACTTGCATAACACCTACCAACAGCTAGGGCACGTCGTCGACCTCGTTGCACCCGTTCCCGGGCTACCCGACATGGTCTATGCCGCCAATGGTGGGCTGATCATCGGCGAGGTAGCGATTGTCGCGCGATTCAGATACCCGCAGCGCGCCGGCGAGTCGCTTGCCTACGCCGAATGGATGTTGGCCAATGGGCACACTCCCCGCACCACCCAGCACCTCAACGAGGGCCAAGGTGACCTGCTGATGGTTGGCGAAATCTTGTTGGCCGGCACAGGCTTTCGCACTGACATCAGGGCCCATGCCGAGATCGCCGGGCTGACGGGAATGCCCGTAGTGAGCCTTGAATTGGTAGATCCACGCTTCTACCACCTCGACACTGCACTGGCAGTGCTCGACGACACCACGATCGCCTACTACCCGCCGGCCTTCAGCGATTCGTCTCGAATGCAGCTAGAAACATTGTTTCCCGACGCGATCCTGGTGGACAGCTCAGACGCCTATGCTCTTGGGCTCAACGTCGTATCAGACGGCTACCACGTGATACATCCGGCGGCCGCAGTCAGCTTCGCCCAGCAATTGTCCAGCGCCGGCTTCGAACCCATCGCGGTAGATCTGTCCGAGCTATTCAAAGGCGGCGGATCGGTGAAGTGCTGCACCATGGAAGTGCACACCACCCCCGGGCCGCGAGTGTGCGTCTAGGCGCACACTCGGTGTCGAGCGTGCGCCTAGACGCACGCTCAGGGCTAACGGTTCGCAGCAATCAATACCGCAAGGCACCCTTATCAAGGGGAATCTGCGCCCCTGACAACGTGCCGGAGCCAGCACCGGCCAGCCAAACCACGACGTCGGACACTTCATTTGGGGTGATAAACCCCTTGGGCTGCAAAGGCATTGGCGGAAAACTGGGCAGATAATGGGGATGCTTGCCGAACAGCTCCACCAGCACGGGAAGCTCAATCATTGCCGTGTCCACCGAATAGGGATGGATGGAGTTGACCCGGATCCCGAACTCACCAAGTTCCAGGGCCAGCGTATTAGTCAACGCAACCAGGCCGTGCTTAGCAGCCGCATAGTGGCCGTTTCCCGGCGTGGCCTTTAGCCCAGCAGCAGAGCTGACTACCACGATTGAACCGCCATTGCCCGCGGCAATCATCGCCGGCACCGCAGCACGCAAGGTACGCCAGGTGCCAGACAGGTTCACCCCAATCACGGTGTCCCACTGCTCATCGGTGAGCTCCCACAGCCGGCCCCAGCTCAACACGCCGGCGTTAGCGACCACAATGTCAAGCCGGCCAAACCGTTGCAGCCCGTCGGCTACCAGCTGCTGCAGCGCTGCACCATCACGGACATCAACCTCGCGAGCCAGCACCGCACGTCCCTCAGCTGCCACCGCACTCACGGTCTGCGCGAGATCCGCCGGAGTTGCCGGCGGATAGCCGACACTAGCCGAGACCGGTGCGCAGCAATCTATCGCGATAATGTCGGCACCTTCCCGAGCCAGTCGCACCGCATGCGACCTGCCCTGGCCACGCGCGGCACCAGTAATAAACGCAACTCGGCCGTGCAATGATCCGCGCTGTACGGCCATCAGATCTCGGCAATGATCTGGGCCCGGCGGCTCGCATATTCCTCGTCGGTCAGTGCGCCGGTAGCCCGTAACGTCTCCAACTCCTGCAGCCGCTCAGCGGCTGACCTTCTCGGCGGCACCACCACGGGCCCTGATTCCGGCTGGTCAACCGACAACGACTCGGGCTGGACCGCCGCCACCGATCGATGCACAACTTCCTGAATCTGTTGGCGCAGAACTGGATTCGAACGAATATCGACCATCTGTTGCAGCGAAACACCATGATCTTTGAGGATTCGCAGGATCTCCATCAGCGGGCCAGCCTGTCCGCTCAGGTCGTAAGTCTTGTTGTCCTCACTCAAGGTAAACTGCGCCGGAACCAGGCCGTTCACCAAAGCGCTTCGCTCCCAGTCAATTCGGTACTTCGCAGTGACCGGATTTACGACGACTACCAGCTTGCGCGAGGTAATGTTGCCCAGCCGAGTCACACTGGCGATTACCCGGTCTTGGCTATCAAATGGCGCGAACCCCGATCCAGTGATGTGCAGTTGCAGCTTGACCAGCGGCTGGTCGTTAATCCGGGTCCCGGTTTCAGTGATGCCGGTGATCTGCGCCAGCGCCAACACTCCGTCCCGCTCGAGCTCTGCGGTATCGACAGCCGATTTCGCCCCAAAGTTGGCCACTACCAGCGCGGTCAGCACATCGGCAGCAGTGATAATCAAGCCGAAGTAATACAGGGCTTTGATAGAGCTGGGCTGACCGGCGGCGAAATAGGTTATGACGAAGATCGGTCCAACCAGGCCGCCGAACAGCAGAACCATGAACTGCGACTTCAGATAACGCCGCATCATCTGATCCGGACCTCACTTTCCGGCGCACCAGCCAGTCATCAAGCGCGGAAAAGCCAAAACGGCGCCCACCTGAGTCAGGTGGGCGCCGCCTCTGGTGTCCCGTAAGACTACTTGATGATTTTGGTCACCCGGCCAGCGCCGACGGTACGACCGCCTTCACGGATCGCAAACCGCAGGCCCTCATCCATGGCCACCGGCTGGATCAGCTTGACCGAGATGTTGGTGTTGTCACCAGGCATCACCATCTCCGTGCCCTCCGGCAACGACACAACGCCAGTCACGTCGGTAGTACGGAAGTAGAACTGCGGACGGTAGTTGGTGAAGAACGGGGTATGCCGACCACCTTCATCCTTAGACAGGATGTAGGCCTGACCCTCGAACTCGGTGTGAGGCGTGGTGGTTCCGGGCTTAATCACAACCTGACCGCGCTCAACATCTTCCCGCTTGATGCCACGAAGCAGCAACCCGACATTGTCGCCGGCCTGGCCCTGATCCAGCAGCTTGCGGAACATCTCCACACCGGTGACCGTCGTCTTCGTGGTCGAAGTACGGATACCGACGATCTCCACTTCCTCGTTGACATTGATGATGCCGCGCTCGACACGCCCGGTCACTACCGTGCCACGACCAGTGATCGTGAAGACATCCTCCACTGGCATCAAGAACGGCTTGTCGGTGTCACGGACTGGGTCTGGAATCGACTCGTCGACCGCGTCCATCAGTTTCTCCACCGACTCGACCCACTTCGGGTCTCCCTCCAATGCCTTGAGCGCGGAGACTCGGACCACAGGCGCGTCCTCATCGAATTCCTGGGCGGCCAGCAGTTCGCGGACCTCCATTTCGACGAGTTCCAGCAACTCCTCATCCTCGACCGCATCAGACTTGT
>JAIENC010000099.1 GCA_019751635.1 Mycobacteriaceae bacterium | reverse complement strand
CCACGAATTCGCGCTCCGATTCGTCGAGCTGCTTGGCGCGCGACCCGGAGATGCCGGGCATGCGCTACGGCGCGCCACCCCAGCCGAGCTGGTCGCCACCCAAGATGCGCTGATCGCCCAAGGGATGCGAAAACGTTTGGGCGCCTTTCCTCTTGGCCCGGTATGTGGAGATGATGTCTTACCGCAAGACCCTGTTGTGGCGATGCGTCATGGCCAAGCCCACCAAGTTCCGCTGATTATTGGCACTAATGCTGAGGAAGGCCGGTTGTTCACTCGGTTTCTCAAGCTGCTGCCAACCACGCAGAGCATGGTCGAAGAACTCTTCACGCAGCTGAATCCGTCTGCGCGGGAACGTATTATCGCCGCATACCCACACTATCCGGAGTCCTCGGCGTGCATCGCACTCGGCGGTGATTTCGCGTTCAGCTCGGCCGCCTGGGAGATTGCCGAAGCTCACGGCAAGCATGCCCCGGCGTATGTGTATCGCTACGACTATGCGCCGCCAGTGCTGCGCTGGTCAGGTCTGGGTGCAACCCACGCCACCGAACTGCTCGCGGTGTTTGACACCTACCGCACCAGATTCGGCGCTCTGCTCACCGCTGCTGTTGACCGGCCGTCGGCGCTGCGGGTTAGTGATGAGGTACAACGCCGTTGGCAGTCCTTCTGCCGCACCGGTGCGCCCGAACATGATTGGCCCTCATATACCGAAAATGGCCGGGCTGTTATGGTTTTCGACCATAAACACCGCATTGAGTGGGATCCGCACTCGCACCGTCGCACCGCATGGCAAGGCTTTTCGATGAATGGTGGCTGTGATGCAACCAGTTGATTATCTCGCTGCCCTACGTCACGACGCGGACCGGCTCGTCACCGCCGCTGAAGGCCATCTTGATCGCGTTGTGCCGAGTTGCCCTGGCTGGTGCGTCAGCGATCTGGTCTGGCATGTCGGAATCGTGCAGATGTTTTGGCGGATGATCGCCAGCGGTGCACTCACCGGACCCGACGGCTGGCATGAACCTGATCGGCCCGCCGGCGATGACTTACTGCCTTGGTTTCGTCATGGTATCGATCTGACCGTTGCCAGCTTGACCGACCTTGCCCCGGACACGCCGGCATGGACCTGGGGGCGTCGCCAGGATGTGGGTTTCATTCGCCGCCGGGTGGCACAGGAAACCGCAGTGCATTGCTGGGATGGTCAGAATGCGGTCGGTTGCACCGAGCCGATCGCGCGAGTGCTCGCCGTCGATGGGGTCGATGAATTTTTCGACGAAGTACTTCCTGGACTTGGCAGAGACCGTGACGGCCCGGCGCAAACGATCCGTCTGCGCGCAGGCGACGCGGACCGGGCCTGGACTGTCCGGGCCGGCGGTGGCGTCGTGCAGCTGATTGATCCCGCCGAGCCGCCCGACGCCACGGTGACCGGCACCGCAGCCAATCTGCTTCTGCTGGTCTGGGGACGCTGCGCAGCTGATTCCGCTCATCTACGCGTCGACGGTGATTTAGCGGCGCTGCGACGTTTCTTGGCGCGAGCCGAGTTCTGACTCTCTATGGTGAGTTGTATGCGGGCGTTGATCATCGTCGACGTGCAAAACGACTTCTGCGAAGGTGGCGCGCTCCCGGTACCTGGCGGGGCTGGGATCGTGCCCGCCATCAACGACTACCTGGCTGGTCAGCACGGCTACAATCACGTGGTCGCAACCAAAGACGCCCACCTCAGTCCTGGCGCCCATTTCTCCGATCAACCCGACTATCAATCCTCGTGGCCACCCCATTGCGTCGTTGGCAGCTTCGGTGCCCAGTTCCATCCCGATCTGGACACGAGCCGCATCGAAGCGGTTTTTCAGAAGGGTGCCTACAGTGCGGCCTACAGCGGTTTTGACGGCTTCGACGACAACGGGGTAGCACTGCTGGACTGGCTACGCGAGCACGGCGTAGGCGAAGTGGACCTGGTCGGTATCGCCACCGATTACTGCGTGCGATCGACTGCCCTGGACGCGGCCCGGGCCGGTCTTGCCACCCGAGTTTTCCTGGATCTCACCGCGGGAGTAGCGGCGGAGTCCACTGCGGCGGCCCTGGCTGAGCTGCGCAATGCCGGTATCACGCTGCTTGGCAGCGGCTAATGGAATCGTGCGCTGAGCAGCTACTGGCCGTGGTGGAACGCTCGCCGCAGGCGACAGCCGCACATGACCGGGCCGGCTGGGTGGGATTATTCACCGCGGATGGTCGGATCGAGGATCCCGTCGGTGCCCGACCACACATCGGAAGCGCAGAGATCGGCCGGTTCTATGACACTTTCATTGGGCCTCGGGATATTACGTTTCATCGCTACGCCGATTTTGTTCGTGGCACCGTCGTCATCCGTGACCTCGAGCTTGAGGTGTGCATGAACTCTGGTGTGAGCATGCACATTCCGGCCTTCCTCCGTTATGACCTTCGAGAAGTGAACGGTGTATGGAAAATCGCTGCATTGCGGGCCTATTGGGAGTTATCGACCATGATGTGGCAGTTCCTCCGGCAAGGGGCACGTGCTGCGCCAGCGGCCGGACAACTTGCTCTCGGACTTGTTCGCAACCAGCGATTAGCCGGGACCTTCGGTTTCGTGACAGGCTTTCGCCCAACGGGTTCGCGGCACAAGCAGTTAGTCCAGAGCTTTGTCACCGCTCTTGTGCATGGTGAGGTCCGCGCCGCCCTGAACGCGATGTCTCCTAGCGCCACAATAACTTTGGGGGATAGCGATCGGTTAGACGGCGCTGAACTGGCTTCGGCGCTCCAGGGCAGCAGTTGGACAAAACTTATTGCCGCCGGGTCAACAGTTACCGTGGCCCTGGCCTCGAATCACTCCCAAGCCGTCATCTGCGCTGACCTTGCCGACCAGGGTAACCAGATCGCTCGCGTCCGGTATTTTCCGAGCTGACGGCTGCAGGCTGGGGGCTGCAATATGGAACCCGGATCTTACGGCGTGTTCAAAAAACCTGACTGGTTAGTGCCTGTGTTGAACCCGCCCGAACTGGTGTTGCCCGAGTTGGCGATACCGGAGTTGCCCAAGCCCGAGTTTCCCCAACCTGCGTTGGTGCCACCGCTTCCGAAGTTAAAGAAACCGGTGTTGAATCCTGACCCGGAGTCGGTATTCCAGAAACCGACGTTGTTACCGCCGCTGCCCGAGTTGAAGAAACCTGTACCACTGCCACTGCCTGAATTCGAGATACCCACCTTCCCGAAACCGCTGCCCGAATTCATAATGCCAACGTTTAAGCCACCGTTACCTGAGTTTGCGAAGCCGGCATTAAAACTGCCTGCCCCAGAATTGTGATACCCCGAGGTAAAGCCGCCACCAGACGAGTTGTAGAACCCCGAACTTTGCGCACTTGTATTGTAAAAACCGGATGTGCCCGGGCCGGTATTTCCGATACCGGAGTTCGGTCCGGCTTGGCTGGTTGAACCGCCCAAGCCGGTGTTGAGATTGCCGGCGTTGAACACGCCAGTGTTAGTATCTCCTGAATTCAGCAAACCTGTGTTTGTCCAGCCTGCGTTAAAGTAACCCGTATTACTTTGTCCAGAATTAAAACTTCCGGTGTTAGCTGAACCTGAGTTAAAGCTGCCTAAGTTACCGCCGCCGGCGTTACCCATGCCGAGATTGTAATTGCCTGCGTTAAATGCCCCGACATTACTGCTGCCGGTGTTCAAGCCGCCCACATTAAAGTTTCCCGCATTAAGGAAGCCCACGTTATCGGCACCGGCGTTACCTAGACCCACGTTATAGCCGCCTGGGTTGAAGAAGCCGGTGTTTGTGTTCCCTGCGTTCCAGAAACCGGTGTTGGTGTTGCCGGTGTTGCCAATTCCAGTGTTGATGTTTCCGGAATTTAGCAGCCCCCAATTGTCTATGCCGGTGTTGAACGAGCCAATATTTCCGCTACCCGAATTAAAAAATCCGATATTACCGGTGCCGGAGTTGCCGAAACCGATGTTCCCGCTGCCGGAATTCAGCTGACCAAAACCAAACTGGTTATCCCCGGTTAAGCCGATGCCAATGTTGTTATTTCCGGTATTGCCGAAGCCTATGTTGTTGCTGCCGTTATTGCCGAAGCCGAAGTTGAAGCTACCGGTGTTGCCTAAACCTAAGTTTCCTATGCTACCCAGCGAGTTCAGGCCACCGATGCCCACCAGATCGCTGCCGTTGAGCCCGATTCCGATGTTGTTGCTGCCGTTATTGCCAAAGCCAAAGTTATTGCTGCCGAAATTAGCGAAACCCAAGTTTCCGCTGCCTACGTTGCCGCCACCCAGGTTGCTGCTACCGATATTGCCGCTGCCTACGTTGTAGCTGCCGCGGTTGGCGCTACCCAGGTTGGCGCTGCCGTCGTTGCCGATGCCTAAGTTGGTGTTGCCGTTGTTGCCGCTACCCAGATTGAGGTTGCCGCGGTTGCCGCTACCCAGATTGGTGTTGCCGGTGTTGCCGCTGCCCAGGTTGAAGTAGCCGCGGTTGCCGCTACCCAGATTGGCGTTACCGGTGTTGCCGCTACCCAGATTGGCGTTACCGATGTTGCCGACGCCTAAGTTGGCGTTGCCGGTGTTGCCGATGCCGGCTAACCCCGGCACGTTTTGCAGCAGTTGCTGCCAGGATGTCAGTTCTGCGGCAGCGGCGGAAACGCCGCCGTGATAGCCGGTCATTACGGCCACATCCTGCGCCCACATGTGTTCGTAGTAGTCCTCGACAGCGGCGATTGCCGGTGCATGCAACCCCAGCACGTTCGTGTTCACTAGCGAAACCAGCGCGGCCCGATTGGCGGCCACCGCACTCGGATGCACCATGGCGGCCTGGGCGGCCTCGAAAACCGCTGCCACCACATCGGCCTGATTGGCCACGATCTGAGCTTGTGCCGCCGCCGCGTTCAAGTACTGAACATAAGGCGCGGCCGCCTCTAGCATGGCTAGGGAAGCCGAGCCTTGCCAGGCTTGGCCCGCTAAGCCTGATGTCGCCGCGGAAAACGATGCGGCCGTTGCACTTAGCTCCCCGGCCAACCCCTGCCAGGCGGCCGCTGCCGACAGCATCGGCTGCGATCCCGCACCGCCAAACATCCGTGCTGAATTGATCTCCGGTGACAAAGCGGCAAAGCTCACGACGACCTCCCGTAATGGCCAGGTTCCCAGTAGCCGGTGGCCGCACGGTGAACCTCAGTAATGAGGAACACGGTAAATCGTCACCACAAATAATGTGGCTTTTTTCGCGGACTGTTACCCCCGAACGCAGTTCTTCGACACCCCTTAGCTGGTACCGGTCCCGGCGGAACGATCCCGCAGCGGGAGAACGATCCACAGCCCAGTTAAAGCGATCAGCGCACACACCCCCGCAGCGATACCTGCGCCATGACCGGCGACTGTGTCGAAGATCAACGCTGTCGCTCCCACCAGGGCCAAGCCCAGCAGGAGCAACCCGATGAAGGCGAACCGATGGGCGGTGGACACCAGCACCTCCAATTTGTGCCGATGAAAAAGCAGTCGATGCATCCCTACCGGGGCGACTAACAGCATCGTCGACGCGACTGAACTGGCCACCGTCACCAGATAGAGCGCCCGCATGGGCCCGGTGAGCATGTCGAACCGCTGCTGAAACGGTAGCGTCAACAAGAAACCGGTCAGTAATTGCACACCGGTCTGAACCACACGCAACTCTTGCAGCAAATTGTTCCAGTTACGGTCGAGCCGCTGGATTGCGGTCTCGGAACGGACCAAAGAATTCCACTGCTGGTCGCGGTGCGGATCTGCGGTGTCCATCAACACTGATAGGAGCTGGTCCCCGGGCCGGGGCCGGCATCCACGCCACCTTCGGCGATGCGCTGGACGGCGTTCAGGAAGACGTCAATTTCAGCAAAGGTGTTGTAGAACGCGAAGGAAGGGCGAACTGTCGCTTCCAGCCCCATGCGGCGCAGGATGGGTTGGGCGCAGTGATGACCGGCACGTACGGCGATGCCTTCAGCGTTGAGTGCTTTACCGACTTCCAGGGGCTCGTGGCCGGCCAGGACAAACGACAGCACGCTCGCCTTTTCTGCGGCGGTGCCGACCAGCCGCACTCCGGCGATGTCTGCAAGCCGGGGAGTCGCATACTCCAACAAGGCGTGTTCGTAAGCGGCGATCCGGTCAATGCCGACCTTTTCGACGTAGCGCAACGCCTCACCCAAACCCACCGCATCGGCAATGTTGCCGGTGCCAGCTTCGAACTTGTTTGGCGGTTCCTGATACAGCGCCCGTTCCAGGGTGACATCGGCAATCATGTTGCCGCCGCCTTGCCACGGCGGGGTCTCGGCCAACACCTCCTCAGTGCCATACAGCGCACCGATCCCAGTTGGGCCGAAGATTTTGTGCCCAGAGAACACAAAGAAATCAGCACCCAGCTCGGCAACATTGATGGGGATGTGCGGAATCGATTGGGCACCATCAATCAACACGCGTGCGCCGTAACGATGGCCCATCTCAACAATGTCATGAACCGGGGTGACTGTGCCCAACGCATTCGAAACCTGAGTTGCCGCAACCAGTTTAGTCCGCGGCCCTAGCAGTGCCTCAAATTCATTCAGCAGTAAGTTGCCCGCATCGTCGACTGGCGCCACCTTTAACACCGCGCCGGTTTGTCGTGAAATCATTTGCCAGGGAACAATATTGGCGTGGTGCTCCAGATGGGTGATGACAATCTCGTCACCGGCCCGTAAATGCTTGCCACCCCACGCGCAGGCCACCAAATTGATCGCCTCGGTGGTGCCGCGAACAAAGATGATGTTTTCACTGCGTGGCGCGCCAAGGAAGCGTCGCACCGTGTCGCGGGCCTCTTCATAGGCATCTGTCGCCCGAGCGGCCAACTCGTGAGCAGCGCGATGAATATTGGAGTTCTCGTGGGTGTAGAAATGCGCCAACCGATCGATGACTGCCTGCGGTTTTTGCGTGGTCGCTGCGTTGTCAAACCAGATCAGCGGCTTGCCATTAACCGTCTCGCGCAGAATCGGAAAATCGGCCCGTATCGCATGAACATCAAAAATCTCATGGTCATGGCGACTCGATGCCACCGGCTCAGGTAGTGCGGGGGAACTTGATGCAAAGTAATACTTGGCCTCATCGCCCCCCGGTGTTAGTGGTGCCGGTGTCTGGTACCCCAAATCGGGTACCGCGGGCACTTCGCCCAGCCAACTCGGTACCGATCCCCGTGGCGCCAACGGCACCTGTTGGGGGCCAAGCGAACTCGACGCCGATACCGGTCCGCTAGGCACCCCAACAAAGCCGGTTGGCCCAGCAAAAAGTTGACTTCCTGCCGCGGTGGTAGCAGCGGTCGCTGCCGCCGTCGTGTCCGGCGCACTGCCGCGAGGCGCTACTGGAGCGCTCTGCGGCGGGGTGTCGGGACCTGGCCGCAGACTGGTAGCGAACAACTCGCTAGCCAGCGCGGTCAGCTC
>JAIENC010000057.1 GCA_019751635.1 Mycobacteriaceae bacterium | reverse complement strand
ACCGGATTGCCCGGATCACCTTCAATCGGCCGGAGCGGGGAAACGCGATCATCGCCGATACCCCGGTGGAGTTATCCGCGTTAGTGGAACGCGCCGATCTTGATCCCAATGTGCACGTCATCTTGGTTTCTGGCCGTGGTGAAGGATTTTGCGCGGGTTTCGATCTGTCCGCCTACGCCGATCAAACTGGCTCGGCCGGTGGTGGGGGTCGGCATGACGGCACGGTGTTAGACGGCAAGACTCAGGCCGTCAACCATCGGCCGGACCAGCCGTGGGACCCGATGATCGACTACCAAATGATGAGCCGCTTTGTGCGCGGCTTCTCGGCGCTGATGCATGCCGACAAGCCGACCGTGGTCAAGATCCACGGCTACTGCATAGCCGGGGGCGCCGATATCGCCCTGCATGCTGATCAGGTCATCGCTGCTGCTGACGCTAAGATCGGCTATCCGCCCACCCGGGTGTGGGGAGTGCCAGCTGCCGGCTTGTGGGCGCATCGGCTAGGCGACCAGCGCGCCAAACGTCTTCTGCTGACTGGGGATTGCATCACCGGAGCCCAAGCCGCGCAGTGGGGGCTGGCGGTCGAGGCGCCGGACCCGCACGATCTCGATGAGCGCACCGAGCGACTGGTGGCCCGTATTGCGGCCAATCCGATCAACCAGCTGATCATGGTCAAGCTTGCGCTTAATTCGGCTTTGTTGCAGCAGGGGGTGGCTACCAGCCGGATGGTCAGCACGGTATTCGACGGCATTGCCCGGCATACTCCGGAAGGGCATGCCTTTGTGGCTGACGCTGTCCAGCACGGTTTCCGGGCTGCCGTGCGTCATCGTGACGAGCCGTTCGGTGACTACGGGCGTCGGGCATCGCAGGTATAGGAACTGGCTCAGGCTGTGCCCACTACCTTGACGCGCATGACGGCCCGCTCGGTCGTGCTGTCGGTGTTGCTTGGCGCCCACCCGGCATATGCCAGTGCTGGCGAATTAATCAGGCTAGCAACAGATTTCGGTATCAAAGAGGTGACATTGCGAGTCGCGCTGACCCGGATGGTTGGTAGCGGAGACTTAACGAGATCAGCTGATGGATATCGACTTTCCGATCGGTTATTGGCGCGTCAGCGTCGGCAAGACCAAGCAATGCGTCCTCGGGTGCACCCGTGGCGCGGCTACTGGACCACGGCGGTCGTAACCAGCGTCGGTAGCGACGCTCGTAATCGGGCTTGGCTGCGTAACGCCTTGTCTGAGAATCGTTTTGCTGAACTGCGAGAAGGGGTATGGCTGCGCCCGGACAACCTCGAGCTAGAACTGATGCCTGATCTGGCGGCCCGGCTACGGATTCTGCGGTCCCGCGACGCTGCGCCCGCTCAGCTGGCCGGGCAGTTGTGGGACTTATCGGCGTGGGCCCAATCTGGTCAACGCTTGCTTGACGACATGGCTACTGCCGTAGGCATGCCGGGAAGGTTCGTGGTGGCTGCGGCGATGGTGCGGCAGCTACTGGTCGATCCGATTTTGCCGGCCGAATTGTTGCCCGATGACTGGCCCGGTACTCAGCTGCGTTCCGTCTACAACAGCTTTGTTGTCGAACTGACCGAGCTGATGGGACGACGCAACTTAACTCATTTCTCGCAACCTAACCCCGTGGAGCTGACATGAATGACTCGGTACTGGTGCAACGACATGGGCCGGTGACCACGGTGATACTCAACCGGCCGCAAGCGCGTAACGCGGTCAACGGTCCGACGGCTGCGGCGCTGTATGCGGCGTTCGAGAAGTTCGATCAGGACGACACCGCGGCAGTAGCAGTTTTGTGGGGACAAGGCGGAACATTCTGTGCCGGTGCCGATTTGAAAGCATTCGGCACGCCGGAAGCCAATGCTGTGCATCGAGCCGGCCCCGGGCCGATGGGCCCCACCCGGATGGTGCTGTCCAAGCCGGTAATCGCCGCGGTCAGCGGTTACGCCGTTGCGGGCGGTCTGGAATTGGCGATCTGGTGTGATCTGCGGGTGGTCGAGGAGAGCGCCATATTTGGCGTGTTCTGCCGGCGCTGGGGGGTGCCACTCATTGATGGCGGCACAATTCGGCTACCGCGGCTTATCGGTCACAGTCACGCCATGGACATGATTTTGACTGGCCGGCCGGTGCATGCGCAGGAAGCGCTGAGCATGGGTTTGGCCAATCGCGTTGTGCCGCATGGGCAAGCACGCCAAGCGGCGGAAGAACTCGCCGCTGAGTTGGCTGGCCTGCCGCAGCAGTGTCTGCGTTCGGATCGATTATCCGCGGTGCAGCAATGGGGGCTGCCGCTCGAGGCGGCGCTGGATGCGGAGTTTGCCAGTATCTCCCGGGTGGCCGCGGAAGCTAGCCAGGGTGCGGGCAGGTTTGCTGCGGGTGCTGGCCGGCACGGAGCGCCGGCCAGCACGTAACCTCCGCTATGCCGGCACCTGGTACAAGGTGTTGACCATGCCCAGCTCACGGCCGCGATCCCAGAGCAGGGGGGCGCCGTTGTGGAAAAAGACCGTCTGGTTCCAGCCGTAGACGGTGATGTCATTGATGACGGTATCGACGATGATGGTGTTGGACGAGCCAGCGACCGTCACCGCCCAGCATGTTCCCAGCGCGTTGATGGAGTTGTTCGTTCCGTTGACAAACAGCGTGGCATCGTTGCAGTCCACGGTCCGTTCCAGGCCGACCCCAGTGATATGGGTGTCGCCGTTGTTGGCGTGCGCCGCCGGGGGTTGTTCCGCGGCGAGCAGGGTCGCGATGGTGACGGCGCTGACGGCCAGCGCCCGGACAGCGGCGGTCCATTTCATGGCGGCCTCTCTGGCCATGGCGGAGTGGTGTTAGCAGTGCGTGGCGTCAGCGATAAACGGTCTGGTCAATTAGAGTTCGGTACTGACCCTAGTTCACCACGAACGCGGCGGTAACCCTCAATCCGGTCAGTGCACTTGAAGGGCGATCACCATGACCGACACGTCAGCGGGTGCTCAGCCGCGCGTGGGGGGTAGATCCACCTCCCGTCCGACCAAGCTGAGCCGCGATGTGGTCATCGATGCCGCGCTGACCTTTCTGGATCGGGAGGGCTGGGATGCGCTGACCATCAATGCGTTGGCGGCGCAACTGAGGACCAAGGGTCCGTCGCTGTATAACCATGTCGACAGCTTGGAAGACCTGCGCCGGGCGGTGCGGATTCGGGTTGTCGACGACATCATCACCATGTTGAGCAGAGTCGGTGCCGGCCGTGCCCGCGATGATGCGATCTTGGCGATGGCTAGTGCTTACCGCAGCTATGCCCATCACCATCCGGGTCGCTACTCGGCCTTCACCCGAATCCCGCCCGGTGGTGACGACCCTGAATACACTGCGGCAACCAGGGCCGCGGCGGCGCCAGTGATTGCGGTGTTGTCGTCTTATGGACTCGATGGCGAACAGGCTTTTTATGCGGCGCTGGAGTTTTGGTCCGCGCTGCACGGGTTTGTTCTGCTGGAAATGACCGGTGTGATGGACGACGTTGACACCGATACGGTCTTCTCCGACATGGTGCTGCGTTTGGCGGCCGGCCTGGGGCGTCGTAGCCAGTTGAGCTGAGTTCGGTTCGGCGATGCGGGGTCGCGACGCGCTAAAACGGCTGTATCGCTTTGACCTGTCTGACTGTGGGCAGGTATGGTGGGAGATCGCGCCTGGTGGCTTACCTTAATTCAGGGCATCTGGATTTTAAGGTGCGAACGCCGGGCGAATTTGCATGCCCACGACGCAACGGATAACTCCTGAGCGAAAGCATGCCGATACACCTGGCCGCGGGGGACCGCAGCTGGGCATAACTGCATTACTACAGACTTGACAGTGCAACATCTGGAGCCCCTAACAACACAGAAAGCTGGTCAATGCCAACCATTCAGCAGCTGGTCCGCAAGGGTCGCCGGGACAAGGTCGCTAAGGTGAAGACCGCGGCTCTTAAAGGCAGCCCGCAGCGTCGTGGCGTGTGCACCCGCGTCTACACGACCACCCCGAAGAAGCCGAACTCGGCGCTTCGGAAGGTGGCCCGTGTCAAGCTGACCAGTCAGGTCGAGGTCACGGCGTACATCCCCGGTGAGGGGCACAATCTGCAGGAACACTCGATGGTGTTGGTGCGTGGTGGGCGAGTTAAAGACTTGCCTGGTGTGCGATACAAAATCATCCGGGGCTCACTGGATACCCAAGGTGTCAAAAACCGCAAGCAAGCTCGTAGCCGTTATGGCGCAAAGAAGGAGAAGAGCTGATGCCTCGCAAGGGGCCCGCACCCAAGCGTCCGTTGGTTAACGACCCGGTTTACGGATCGCAGTTAGTTACCCAATTGGTGAACAAGATCCTCCTCCAGGGGAAGAAATCGCTGGCCGAGCGCATTGTTTACGGTGCGCTTGAGCAAGCTCGGGACAAAACCGGCACCGATCCCGTCGTCACGCTCAAGCGTGCGTTGGACAACGTCAAGCCGGCGCTGGAGGTGCGCAGCCGCCGCGTTGGTGGTGCCACCTATCAGGTGCCCGTCGAGGTGCGCCCGGACCGGTCAACCACTCTGGCGTTGCGCTGGTTGGTCAACTTCTCGCGACTGCGTCGGGAAAAGACGATGGTTGAGCGTCTGGCAAACGAAATTCTGGACGCCAGCAATGGTCTTGGGGCTTCGGTGAAGCGGCGTGAAGATACCCATAAGATGGCTGAAGCCAACCGGGCCTTTGCGCATTACCGCTGGTGAAACCCTCCGGCGCTAGCGGCGGAGACAGAGAGTAACAGCAACTAAGCAACCGAAAGAGTGGGAAGATCTCTGTGGCGCAGAAGGACGTGCTGACCGACCTGAGTAAGGTCCGCAACTTCGGCATCATGGCGCACATCGATGCCGGCAAGACAACGACGACCGAGCGGATCCTGTTCTACACCGGCATCACGTACAAGATCGGTGAGGTTCACGACGGCGCCGCCACCATGGACTGGATGGAGCAGGAGCAGGAGCGGGGTATCACCATCACCTCTGCTGCCACCACGACCTTCTGGAAAGACCACCAGCTCAACATCATTGACACGCCTGGGCACGTTGATTTCACTGTCGAGGTGGAGCGCAACTTGCGGGTTCTTGATGGTGCTGTTGCCGTTTTCGACGGCAAGGAAGGCGTTGAGCCGCAGTCCGAGCAAGTGTGGCGGCAGGCCGACAAATATGACGTTCCGCGGATCTGTTTCGTCAACAAGATGGACAAGATCGGGGCCGACTTTTACTTCTCGGTCCGAACCATGGTGGAGCGGCTCGGCGCCAACGCAGTGCCCATCCAGTTGCCGATCGGCTCCGAGGGTGATTTTGAGGGCGTCGTTGACTTGGTCGAGATGAAGGCCAAAGTCTGGCGTGGCGAAACCAAGCTTGGCGAAAAATATGAAGTTGTCGAGATCCCGGCTGACCTAGTCGAGACGGCCGAGGAATACCGCACCAAGTTGCTCGAAGCGGTGGCCGAGTCCGATGAGCATCTGCTGGAGAAGTACCTCGGTGGCGAAGAGATCGCTGTCGATGAGGTCAAGGCTGCGATCCGCAAGCTGACCATCGCCAGCGAGATCACCCCGGTGTTGTGCGGTACTGCGTTCAAAAACAAAGGCGTGCAGCCCATGTTGGACGCCGTCATCGACTACCTGCCCTCACCGCTGGACCTACCGCCTGCGGTCGGCCATGCGCCCGGCCGTGAAGACGAGTCAGTGACGCGTCAGCCCAACACCGACGAGCCGTTTGCTGCGTTGGCATTCAAGATTGCCACGCACCCGTTCTTCGGCAAGCTCACCTACATCCGGGTGTACTCGGGCAAGGTCGACTCCGGCAGCCAGGTGATCAACGCGACTAAGGGTAAAAAAGAGCGGCTCGGCAAGCTGTTCCAGATGCACTCCAATAAGGAGAACCCGGTCGAAACTGCCTCCGCCGGCCACATTTACGCGGTGATTGGGCTCAAGGACACCACCACTGGGGACACCTTGAGTGACCCGAGCAACCAGGTGGTGCTGGAGTCGATGACGTTCCCGGATCCGGTGATCGAGGTCGCTATCGAACCCAAAACCAAGAGCGACCAAGAGCGACTCTCGATGTCGATCCAGAAGCTCGCCGAAGAAGACCCCACCTTTAAGGTGCATCAAGACTCAGAAACCGGTCAGACGGTGATCGGCGGCATGGGCGAGCTACACCTGGACATTCTGGTGGACCGGATGCGTCGGGAGTTCAAGGTCGAAGCTAACGTCGGCAAGCCGCAGGTAGCGTACAAAGAGACCATTCGGCGCAAGGTCGAGCACGTCGAGTACACGCACAAGAAACAGACCGGTGGTTCTGGTCAGTTCGCTAAGGTCCTCATTGGGATCGAGCCCTTTCACGGCGAAGACGGCGCAACCTACGAGTTCGTCAACAAAGTCACTGGTGGCCGTATTCCCCGGGAGTACATTCCGGCGGTGGACGCTGGCGCGCAAGATGCTATGCAATACGGTGTGCTAGCCGGCTATCCATTGGTGAACATCAGGGTCACCCTGGAAGACGGCGCTTACCATGATGTCGACTCCTCGGAGTTGGCTTTTAAGGTCGCTGGTTCGCAGGCGTTGAAAAAGGCTGCCAACCAGGCGCAACCGGTGATCCTGGAACCGATCATGGCTGTCGAGGTCACCACGCCGGAGGATTACATGGGCGATGTGATCGGCGACCTGAATTCTCGCCGTGGCCAGATTCAGGCCATGGAGGAGCGCGGCGGTGCACGCGTGGTCAAAGCGCAGGTGCCGTTGTCGGAAATGTTCGGCTATGTTGGCGACTTGCGGTCCAAGACTCAAGGCCGGGCGAACTACTCCATGCTGTTCGATTCATACGCCGAAGTGCCGGCGAATGTGTCGAAGGAGATTATTGCGAAGGCGACCGGCGAGTGAAGATCGCCGCACGGTAACCTTGCCCGGTCACCGTCATGAATCGGGCGCGGCACAACTAAAAACATCAACACTGCTTTAACGAGCACCAACAAGTCCAGGAGGACACAGAAGTGGCGAAGGCGAAGTTCGAGCGGACGAAGCCGCACGTCAACATCGGGACCATCGGTCACGTTGACCACGGCAAGACCACGCTGACCGCGGCTATCACTAAGGTCCTGCATGACAAGTTCCCCAAGCTGAACGAGTCGCGCGCCTTCGACCAGATTGACAATGCGCCCGAGGAGCGTCAGCGCGGTATCACCATCAACATCTCCCACGTGGAGTACCAGACTGAGAAACGGCACTACGCGCACGTGGACGCCCCCGGTCACGCCGACTACATCAAGAACATGATTACCGGCGCTGCCCAGATGGATGGTGCGATCCTGGTGGTGGCCGCCACCGATGGCCCCATGCCGCAGACCCGTGAACACGTGTTGCTGGCCCGTCAGGTCGGGGTGCCCTACATCCTGGTTGCGCTGAA
>JAIENC010000222.1 GCA_019751635.1 Mycobacteriaceae bacterium | reverse complement strand
ACCGGCGTGTTCGTTGCCATGCAGGCCACCTGGCTTCTTAACGGATACGAAAAACCCGTCCACCCCAATACCGGCAGTGAGTTCCATCAAGGTCAGCACACATTTTCCACCGACATCGCCGGTACCTTAAAAGACGCTGCCGCCACCGAATGGTTTGGTCCGGCGGCGACGGAATACCAACGCGCCAATACAGCACAAATGGAGCACGTCAATACCGTTGCGAAAGCAGACCAGCGGGTCACGCGTATTTTGGCAGACCAAGCTGACACGGTGCAAAAAGCGGACCGAGAACTAACCGATATCGAAATATTTTTTGGCACGCTCTTGCCGATCGAGGCTGGTTTGCTGGTTATTTCCTGGATGCCCGGGATGCGGGCGCATGCGTATGCGTTGATGGTGTTGGTTTTAGTCATGATGGTGTCTCTCTACGCCGCCGCAGTCATTATTGTGTTGAGCGTCAGTAGGGGCGGGAAGAAAACCGAACGAGACCTTCGTGCCGTTATCGACGATTATCAGTCTGCGGCCCAGGGTGCGGCGAAAATGCTGGCCAACTCGGCAGTGCCGACCGTTGCGGTGCCCACAGCGCCTAGTATCTCCAGCCTGGTTGGCAAGAGTTCTGCAACGCCAGGGAAATTGGATGCAGCTAGCCTGGCGAGTGGGGTTCTGGACGAACACGCTGCCGCGGTGGCGCAGGCCAACCAGCTGTTTACCGTCGGCCAGGCCGCGGGAATATCCGGCCGTGTTTCGCAGTACGCCCAGCTCGGCGCGCACGGTACTGGGCCAGTCAAACAACCGCCAGCAAAGGCTGACTCATCCCCGGTGACCGACGAACAATCCCCGGAGACGATGCCCGCCGATGAGCTTGGCGCAACGGCCCCGGCGGAGGCCATTGCTGAGCACGCCGAGCTTCCTGGGGCGGCTCCTACCGTAGCTCCGGCCTTAAGTTCCGGCAATTTGGCTTAACTGCTCGCGCTCCTGGCGGGCCGGGAGCGTACCCGCAGCGGCCACCAGAACCACCGACCCAGCAGGGCGGCGATCGACGGTGTCATGAAAGAGCGCACCACCAATGTGTCAAACAGCAGGCCTAGGCCGATCGTGGTCCCAACTTGGCCGATAATACGCAAGTCGCTGACCACCATGGAAGCCATGGTGAATGCGAATACTAATCCTGCATTGGTGACAACTTTTCCGGTACCGCCCATCGAGCGAATAATGCCGGTATTGAGTCCAGCGCTGATTTCCTGTTTAAACCGGGCAACGAGAAGTAGGTTGTAGTCCGAGCCTACGGCCAAGAGAATAATGACCGACATAGGCAGCACAAACCAATGTAAATCGAAGCGAAGAATATGCTGCCACAGCAGCACCGACAATCCGAAAGATGCCCCTAGCGAAAGGGCCACTGTTCCGACGATCACCAGCGCTGCGATAAAAGCCCTAGTGATCAGCAGCATGATAATAAAGATTAAGCACAGCGAAGAAATTGCGGCGATGACCAGATCGTAATTGGCACCTTCGGAGATGTCTTTATAAGCTGCGGCAGTACCCGCCACTGAGATAGTGGCATCCTCTAATGGAGTTCCCTTGAGGGCTTCCTCGGCTGCGGTCTTGATCGCATCGATGCGGGCGAGACCGGCGGGACTAGCCGGATCTCCTCGGTGCGAAATGAACATTCGCACCGCTTTCCCGTCCGGTGACAGGAACATTTTCATAGCACGTTTGAAATCGGGGTTATCGAACACCTCGGGCGGCAGGTAGAACGAATCATCATTTTTGGCCGCGTCGAATGTTTTCCCCATGGCGGTGGCATTCGTGCTCATCTCGTCCATCTGGGCGAACATCCCAGACATGGTGCTGTGCATGGTCAGCATCATGATCCGCATGCTCTCCATGGAATCGATCATCGGCCCAAATTGGGCGACCATCTGCGGCATCAACCTATCCAGGTTATCTAAATCTTTGACTAATACTTCAAATTTTTCGGTAATCTCATCTACGCCGTCTAACGCGTCAAATATAGATCTAAAAGACCAGCATAATGGGATGTCGAAGCAATGTTTTTCCCAGTAAAAATAGCTGCGAATAGGACGCCAGAAATCGTCAAAATTAGCTATCTTGTCACGCAACTCCATGGTGACTGATTCCATTTCTTTGGAATCGCCAATCATGCGATGCGTATTAGCCGCAAGCTGCTGCATCAAACTATACATCCGCCGCATGGTAGCGACCGTTTTTGCCATCTCTTCGGCCTGTTTGAGCATGTCATCCATGCGATCTCGTTGGAACTTCATATTTTGCAGCTGACCGGCGTTCTGCATGCTGATCATGAACGGTATCGAAGTGTGTTCGATAGGCGTGCCTTCGGGTCGAGTAATGGCCTGAACCCGAGAAATCCCCGGTACCCGAAACACGGATTTCGCGACTTTGTCTAAGATGAGAAAATCCGTAGGATTTCGCATATCTTGATTGGCTTCTATCAACAAAACTTCGGGTTTTAAGCGGGCCGCCGAGAAATGCTTTTCGGCTGCTATATAGCCAGCATTGGCGGGAATGTATGCCGGTATATATTTTTGGTCGTTGTAGTTGGTGCGGTATCCCGGCAAGGCGAGCAGCCCGATGAGGGCGACGGCGCACGTTGCGCAGAGGACTGGCGCGGGCCAGCGAACGACGACGGTACCGATTCGTCGCCAGCCCCGCACTTTGATGACCCGTTTGGGATCGAACGCGCCGAAATGACTGGCCACGGTGATAATCGCGGGCCCCAAGGTTAGTGCGACGCAGACAGCCACCAGCATGCCGACAGCGCAGGGGATACCCATGGTCTGGAAATTCGGCATCCGGGTGAAGCTGAGGCAAAACATCGCCCCGGCAATAGTTAATCCGGATCCCAAGATCACGTGGGCCACGCCGTGGTACATGCGGTAATAGGCGCTTTCCCGATCTTCGCCGGCTTGGCGGGCCTCTTGATAGCGTCCGACCAGAAAAATTCCGTAGTCTGTTCCAGCCGCGATGGCCAGCGTCGTCAGGAGGTTTACTGCAAAAGTGGTTAGCCCAATAGATCCCAGCTCTCCCAAGAAAGCGACAATTCCCCGAGCCGCGGCTAGCTGGATTAAGACACCGACCAACAAAAGAATGAGAGTGACGACGGACCGATAAACCAAAAGTAGCATCACGGTGATTACTACGATTGACGTTACGGTGATTTTAATGAGGGATTTATCGCCACTGTCATGCATATCGGAAATAAGTACCGATGGGCCAGTAAGGTAAACTTTAAGGCCGGGCGGAGGCGGGTTCCGGGCTAGGATATCGCGGACCGCTTCAATGGATTGGTTTGCCAGCTCCTGGCCTTGATTGCCGGCAAGATTCACCTGCACGTATGTCGCTTTGCCATCAGGGCTTTGTGCGCCGGCTGCAGTGAGGGGATCTCCCCAGAAGTCCTGAACGTGCTGAACGTGTGGGTCTTTTTTTAGTTGGCCAACCAAACCGTCGTAATATTTATGGGCATCGTTACCGAGCGGTTTTTCTGCTTCTAGCAGGATCATCGCCACGTTATCGGAATCTGATTCCTGAAAAGCCTTGCCCATTTCTCGCATGGCCTGTATTGACGGCGCCTCGCTGGGGCTTATGGATACAGAATTTTTCTGCCCAACTTCCTCCAGTGAGGGCACGGCCAGGGTGACAATGGCGGTCAGCGCGAGCCAACCTAATATGATCGGCACCGAAAAACGGCGGATGAAGCGAGCAATTCGTGGGCGTTTAGCTGAAGCGTTACTCACGCAGATTTCACCAAGCAGTAGGTGTATGCGTGCACTTCGTTGGAGATTCGCTCAGCTTTGACCGCGCCGTCCACCACAATTCGGCATCCGATGCTGTCACTATCGCCTTGCGCCACAATGTTTCCCATGATCGCCGGTGCGGTTGTTTGAAGATGCAGTGTCCATGGCAAGTGCGCATTATCAGCGCGACGTGGCTCGGCGTCGACGTCGAAATAGCTGATGTCTGCCACCGTCCCGGGCGGGCCGAAGACCTCATAGGTGACCTGCTTGGGATGGTAGGGCTGGTGTTGCTCAAGCTCGGTATCGGAGTATCTCTCGCGCTTCGCTGAAGCGAAGAAGCCATGCACTCTAGAGACGGTGAAACCGGCAATGACGATTACCGCTACAACGACTAGTGGAATCCAGAATCGCGTGAGCAGCTTGAAGATCCTCAACTCCGTCCGACTCCTTCCAGGGAGAGCCCTAGGAGCCTAACCCAAACAACGCATACCACGTGCGTAAAGATCGTCCCGATCGGTTGCAAGTCACGCGGTGTGCGTTAATCTCGATCGGTGGCACAACTCGGTTTCCGCCGGGCTCGCACCGATGAGAAAAAACGTCAACGAGCCGATGCTTTAGTGGAAGCCGCCCGCTCGCTTGCGCTCGAAACCGGTGTTGTGTCGGTGACGTTGACCGCGGTCGCGAGCCGGGCTGGGGTCCACTACTCTGCGGTGCGGCGTTATTTCACTTCGCATAAAGAGGTGCTCCTACACCTTGCTGCCGAAGGCTGGGTGCGCTGGTCAAAGACCATGTGTGAAGAGCTGGGCAAGGCGGGGGTGACATCGCCGTCACGGGTTGCCGAAACCTTGGCAACGGGACTGGCGGCCGACCCGCTGTTCTGCGATCTGCTCGCGAACCTGCATCTTCATCTCGAGCACGAGGTGGATGTACACAAGGTTGCCGAAGTCCGGCGGATCAGCACCCATGCTGTGTTGGAGCTGGCCGGCGCTATCGAGCAGGTCTTGCCCAAACTGGGGCGTTCCGGTGCGCTGGACATCTTGTTGGCTGCGTATTCTTTGGCGGGCCCGTTATGGCAGATTGCCCATCCATCGGAGGGGCTCAACGCATTCGCCGACGAGCCGGAGCTGCCCCCCGACTGGAACCTTGAATTCACCGCTGCGCTGACCCGACTCCTGACTGCCAGCTGCGTAGGCCTGCTGGCTGAGCCGCGGTGCGCCGGGCCCTCAACCGGTCTCTATCGAATAACCGAAGGTGGTGAGTAGCAATGGCGGCTCTTTCCCGAGCGCTGAAGCGGGCATGGTTACCGCTGGTGATCGCCGTGGTGGTGGCGGTAGCCGGATTCTGTGTCTACCGGTTGCATAGTGTTTTCGGTGCCCACGACGACGCTGCTGCTGCCGGCCGGATTTCTGACGACATCACGCCATTTGATCCCAAGCGGGTGACCTATGAGGTTTTTGGTCCAGCGGGAACTACGGCCAATATCAACTACTTGGATGTGCATGCTCAACCGCAGCGAGTCGACAATGCGTCCCTGCCGTGGACATTATCGGTCACCACAACCCTGCCGTCGGTCAGCGTGAACATCATTGCCCAAGGTGATAGCGACAGCATTGGCTGCCGCATTGTCGTTAATGACGTAGTGAAGGCGGAACAATCCGCCCATGAAATGTTCGCGCAAACCTTCTGCCTGGTGAAGTCGGCATGACTGATCGACCTACGCCACCGTTGATTCCGCCTTTTCTGCCGCGCATGATCCACCGCTTCGCGGTGCCGTTTGTGTTGCTGTGGCTGGGGCTTATTGTCGTCGTCAATATTGTTGTGCCCCAACTCGATGTGGTGGGACAACAGCGTTCGGTGTCGATGAGCCCTAAAGACGCGCCCTCGATGCAGGCCATGATGCGCGTCGGCCAGGTGTTCCACGAATTCGATTCGGACAGCGCGATCATGATCGTTTTGGAAGGCGATAAGTCGCTCGGCGATGACGCCCATCGGTTTTACGCCGAGTTGGTCGGCAAGCTTTCCCGGGACACCAAGCACGTTGAGCATGTCCAAGATTTTTGGGGAGATCCCCTGACCGCGGCGGGTTCGCAAAGCTCGGATGGCAAAGCGGCCTACGTCCAGGTCTATCTGGCCGGAAACCAAGGCGAGAGCTTGGCCAACGAATCCGTCGAGGCGGTCCGGCATCTCATCGATGCCACACCAGCACCGCCCGGGGTGCGGGCGTATGTCACCGGCTCAGCGGCACTGCTGGCTGATCAGCAACGCACTGGCGATAAAAGCATCGCAAAAGTCACCATGATCACCATTCTGGTGATTTTTGTGATGCTGCTTTTTGTTTATCGCTCTTTTGTTACCGTGGGTCTAGTTTTGCTCATGGTTTTTATGGAGCTATTTGCGGCGCGTGGTGTTGTCGCTGTGTTGGCTTATTACAACATAATCGGGCTTTCCACTTTTGCGGTGAATCTGATTGTTTTAATGGCGATCGCCGCCGGCACCGATTACGCCATATTTATCCTCGGGCGTTATCAAGAAGCCCGTGGTGCCGGTGAGGATCGAGAAGCTGCTTTCTATACGATGTTTCACGGGACGGCTCATGTTGTTTTAGGCTCAGGCCTGACTATCGCGGGTGCGATGTATTGCTTAAGCTTTACCCGGCTGCCCTATTTTCAGACGCTCGGTGTGCCCTGTGCGATTGGCATGATTGTTGTGGTATTCGCCGCGCTCACGCTTGGTCCGGCGATCCTGACAGTGGGTAGTTTCTTCGGCCTGTTTGACCCCAAGCGCACGATGCGGACTCGGGGTTGGCGGCGCATCGGCACGGCGATTGTGCGCTGGCCTGGGCCTATCCTCGCGGTGACGATCGCGGTCGCCCTCATCGGGTTGCTCGCTTTACCCGGCTATAAAACGAATTACAACGATCGCCGATATATTCCGGCCAGCACCCCAGCAAATATTGGCTATGCGGTCGCGGATCGGCATTTTTCGCAGGCTCGGATGAACCCGGAATTGCTCATGGTGGAAGCAGACCACGATTTGCGTAACTCGGCCGACATGCTAGTCGTTGACCGAATCGCTAAAAACATCTTCCACCTTCCCGGAATTGGTCGTGTACAGGCTATTACTAGGCCCCTTGGCACCCCCATTGAGCACACGTCGATCCCGTTTCAAATCAGCATGCAAAACACCACCAACGTCGAGAATTCGAAATACATGCATGAGCGGATGAATGACATGCTGACTCAGGCTGATGCGATGGCGGAAACCATGGCAACCATGCAACGCATGTATGACACCATGTCAAAACTTGTGAAAACGACGCACCACATGGATGGCCAAATGCATGACATGGTAGCAATTACCGATGAATTGCGAGACCATATCGCGGATTTCGAGGATGTCTGGCGGCCGATTCGCAGCTATTTTTATTGGGAAAAGCATTGCTTCGATATCCCCATATGTTGGTCGCTGCGCTCGGTATTCGATGCGGTAGACGGGGTGGACCGGCTGAGCGAAAAGCTCGAGGGTCTTCTCAAAGATATGGACACGATGGATACGCTGATGCCGCAGATGCTGGCGCAGATCCCGCCGATGATCTCCACGATGCAGGTCATGCGGACCATGATG
>JAIENC010000283.1 GCA_019751635.1 Mycobacteriaceae bacterium | reverse complement strand
GGCGCCGATAGCCGAACCGACCAGGATGGCGGCGGGCAGATTACGGCCGGCCCGCGACTCCTTTTTGCTCTTAATGGTTAGTTTTGCTGACGGCACACTAGACCTCCAGCAGCTCACTTTCTTTGTGTTTCACCAGGTCATCGATTTGGGTGACGTACTGGTGGGTGGCTTTGTCGAGGTCTTTTTCGGCGCGGCCTACTTCATCTTCACCGGCTTCGCCGTCTTTGCGGATGCGGTGCAGCTCCTCCATCGCTTTGCGGCGAATGTTTCGTACCGACACCCGGGCATCTTCACCTTTGGCTTTGGCCTGTTTGACCAGTTCCCGCCGACGCTCTTCGGTGAGTTGCGGGACAGCCACCCGGATCAGGGTGCCATCGTTGCTGGGATTCAGCCCGAGGTCGGAATTACGGATCGCAGTTTCGATGGCGTTGAGCTGTCCCGCCTCATAGGGCTTGATCACCACGAGCCGCGCCTCAGGAACATTGATACTGGCCAACTGGGTAATCGGGGTGGTCGACCCGTAATAGTCGATGGCAACCCGGGAGAACATGCCGGGGTTAGCCCGTCCAGTCCTAATCGTTGCCAAATCATCGCGGGCCACCGACACCGCCTTCTCCATCTTCTCCTCGGCATCGAAGAGGGTTTCCTCAATCATGGCGCCGCTCCTCTCCCCCGCAAGTAGGTGGTATCCCCAGGTCGCTGTGCTCTGCATCGTCGCCGGTACGGATCGCGGATCCTCCTCAGGTGGTAACGAGCGTTCCGATCTTCTCACCTGCGACCGCTCGAGCGATGTTGCCATCGGTCAGCAGGTTAAAAACCAAGATCGGCATGGCATTGTCCATGCATAAACTGAACGCGGTGGCGTCCGCTACCCGCAGCTCGCGGTCAATGACTTCCCGATGGCTGATTGCGGTAATCAGTTCAGCGTGCGGGTTTTCCCGCGGATCTTCGGCGAACACCCCGTCAACAGCCTTGGCCATCAATACCACATCAGCGCCGATCTCTAGCGCCCGCTGCGCGGCCGTAGTGTCGGTGGAGAAATACGGCAATCCCATGCCAGCACCAAAAATCACCACCCGGCCCTTCTCCAGATGCCGGCGAGCCCGCAACGGGATGTACGGCTCGGCGACCTGACCCATCGTGATCGCGGTCTGCACCCGGGTGACAATGCCTTCTTTCTCCAGAAAGTCTTGTAGCGCAAGGCTATTCATTACGGTTCCGAGCATGCCCATATAGTCTGAGCGGCTACGTTCCATGCCACGCTGCTGAAGTTGTGCACCGCGGAAGAAATTGCCGCCGCCAATCACCACCGCAATTTGCGTGCCACCGCGTACTACCTCAGCGATCTGACGGGCAACCTGGGCAACCACATCAGGGTCCAACCCGACTTGTCCGCCGCCAAACATTTCGCCACCAAGCTTGAGCAATACGCGCGAGTAATTGGACCTACTCACCGGCTGGGGCTTCGTCATCAGACTCCTCGCATAAGAGCGCCACCCCGGCCGTTCATCCAGGATGGCGTCTTCCATCCTGCCTCATCGGCGTGCCGACAACGCACAAAGGGTGCACAAAGAAACACCGCCGAGGAAATTCGGCGATTCCCCACATCAGCCCGCCAGAAAACCGCACAACGATGCGCTACTGGCCAGGCAGCCGACCCCACGGCTGGGCCGCTTCGAGTTCATAGGCTAATTCCAGCAACCGCGCCTCCCGGCCAATATCGGCAGACAGCATCATGCCCACCGGCATGCCATTCGCGGACTGGGCCAACGGCAGCGAAATGGCCGGCTCCCCCGTGACGTTGTGCAGCGGGGTAAACGAAGCCCAGTGGATCAGCCGGTCAATGATCTGCTGATAGTCAGCCGTTGGATCGAGATAGCCGAGCCGTACCGTCTCGTCGGCCATGGTCGGGGTCAGCACCACGTCGTAGTCGGCAAAGAATTGGGCTGTCCGCCGTCGCGCAGTACGCAGCCGCATGATCGCCAACGGAAGTTGGTGCAGCTTACGGCTAGCGTGGCGACTTAACCCCAGCGAAAGGTTGTCTAACCGGGCCGGGTCGAAGGTGTTGCCGAATGAACGGCGGCCAGTGCGCAGCTGCGCCATCGCAAGCAGCGCCCAATACAACACGAAGTCGGCCGAAAAGCTCGAGGACACCGGAGGGTGGTCGAGGTGTTCAACATGATGGCCGAGGTCCTCCAGCAATCGGGCACACTGCAGCGTCAGTTCACGCAGCTGCGGAGCACACTCCCGGACCACCGAGCGGGTCAGCACCGCGATCTTCAACCGCTGCTTGCCGGGACCGCTGATCTCTCCAATCGGCGGCAACGCGGGGTTATGCCAGACCCGCTCGGCCTCGCGATAGAAAGCCGCGGTGTCTCGCACAGACCGGGTCAGCACACCGTTGGCGATAATACGCACCGGCATCCGGCTCATCTCCCGGTCCACCGGTAAGCGCCCACCTGACGGCTTCAAACCCACCAAGCCGTTGCAGGAAGCAGGGATACGAATCGAACCGCCGCCGTCGTTGGCGTGTGCGATCGGCACCACACCGGCTGCTACCAGTGCGCCCGCTCCCGACGAGGAAGCACCGGCGGTGTAGTCGGTGTCCCAAGGATTACGGACGGGGCCCAAGCGAGGGTGTTCGGCCGATGCGCTAAACCCGAATTCGGACATCCGGGATTTGCCCAGCGAGATCAGGCCGCTGGCCAGGTATGTCCGGGTGAACTCACCATCGACAGCAGCCGGGCGCGGCGTCCAAGCATCGGTACCGTGCATTGTCGGCAATCCGGCAACGTCGACATTGTCTTTGACGAAGGTCGGCACGCCGGCGAAAAAACCCCAATCCCCAGTGTCTGACCCGGCCGAGGCGGAGGCCAACGCCGGCTCGAACGCCGGGTAGGCCAGGCCATTAAGGGCTGGATTGACCGACTCGGTGCGGGCGATCGCAGCGGCCACCACTTCGGCCCGGCCGACCTGACGGGACCGCAAAGCAGCCGCCAGACCGACCGCGTCGAGATCACTGAGGGCATCGTCGCTAAAGGCATGCACGCGTGGCATACCAGTGACGCTAGCAACCCGAAAAAGATCGGTGCCGGTTAGCTCTGGCCGACCTCGAACCGAACAAACCGCGTGACGGTGACTCCGGCCTCGTCGAGCAACGCTTTGACGGTCTTTTTGCTGTCCGATACCGAAGGCTGGTCAAGCAGCACAACATCCTTGAAGAAGCCGGTAACCCGGCCTTCAACGATCTTGGGCAGCGCCTGCTCCGGTTTTCCCTCGGCCTTGGCGGTCTCCTGCGCGATGCGACGCTCGCTGGCTACCAGCTCTTCGGGCACATCCTCGCGTGACAGGTAGCGCGCCTTCAGTGCGGCAATCTGCAGGGCGACGGCATGCGCAGCGTGGCTGTCGGCGCCGGTGTATTCCACCAGCACCCCCACCGCCGGCGGCAGGTCGGCGGCACGCTTATGCAGATAGGTCTCCACGGTGCCGTCAAAGACCGCGACGCGGCGAAGCTCCAACTTCTCGCCGATTTTGGCCGAGAGCTCGGCAATCGCCTGCTCCACGGTCCGCTCGCCGATGCTAACGGCTTTCAACGCATCGACGTCGGTTGCCTGCGATGCCACCGCGGCGGCCACAACCTGGTCAGCTAGCGCCTGAAACTCCGCATTCTTGGCGACGAAATCGGTCTCGCAGTTCAGCTCGATCAGCGCACTGCCCTGGGCCGCGACCAAACCCTCGGCGGTGGCCCGTTCAGCGCGCTTACCGACATCTTTAGCGCCCTTGATCCGCAGCGCCTCGATGGCCTTATCAAAGTCTCCGGCGCTGTCGACTAACGCATTCTTGCAGTCAAGCATGCCGGCGCCGGTCAACTCCCGAAGCCGCTTGACATCAGCAGCGGTGAAGTTCGCCATGTCAGCCTTCTCTCGGGGTCGAAGCGGGCACGTCTGCACCAGGTTCACCAGGTTCGCCCTCAGCAGTAGCTGGTGTGGCGGAAGCCAACAGTTCCTGTTCCCACTCCGCCAGCGGCTCCGCGGCGTCTACGGTGGGCTTACCGTCGCCCCGGCCAAGACCAGCGCGAGCCTGCAGACCCTCCGCCACCGCCGAGGCAATCACCTTGGTCAACAGGGCGGCGGAGCGAATCGCATCGTCGTTCCCGGGAATCGGGTAGTGCACCTCGTCGGGGTCACAGTTGGTGTCGAGGATCGCGATCACCGGGATACCCAGTTTGCGGGCTTCGCCAACGGCGATGTGCTCTTTGTTGGTATCGACCACCCAGACCGCCGAGGGCACCTTCGCCATGTCGCGAATACCCCCCAAGCTGCGCTCCAGCTTGTTCTTCTCCCGGGTAAGGCCCAAGATCTCTTTTTTGGTGCGGCCTTCAAAACCACCGGTCTGCTCCATGGCCTCGAGTTCTTTGAGGCGCTGCAGCCGCTTATGCACGGTGGAGAAGTTGGTGAGCATGCCACCCAACCAGCGCTGATTCACGTAAGGCATACCGACGCGGGTGGCCTCGGCAGCAATGGACTCTTGCGCTTGTTTCTTGGTGCCGACAAACAGCACGGTGCCACCATGGGCAACGGTCTCTTTAACGAACTCGTACGCCTTGTCGATAAAGGTCAGCGTCTGCTGCAGATCAATGATGTAAATACCGTTGCGGTCGGTGAAAATGAACCGCTTCATCTTGGGGTTCCAGCGCCGGGTCTGATGCCCGAAGTGGGCGCCGCTGTCTAGCAGCTGCCGCATGGTGACTACAGCCATAACGAGCCGATGTCCTTTTGTTGTCGGTTGCCGCCCGGCATCGGGTGAAGCCGGGCCCTGGCGCCTGCTGCAATGCCGGACCCATTCCAGAAACCTGGAGTTGGGACCGCCCCAGCATGCCGTTGCGAACCCGATAGACGGGGCCGCGGTGCGGGCGCGCGAAGTCAGCCCGTTAAGGCTGCGACGAGCAGTTTACACCGTTTGCGCTGATGCCTATCCACAGCCGGCATCGCCATGCACAAAAAGCACCTGCCCGGCTGGCGCCCACGGTAAGCCACGCAGTCCACTACGAGTGTGCGATGGCGAGGGGTTACCTTGACGTTGACTGCGGTGGCCTTGCTAGCGCAGCCCGCCAGCGGCGCCCCAGCCCGGGCCGACGATGTCCGGCTGGACTGGCCGTTACGGCCACGCCCGACAATCAGCCGGGCCTTCGATGCCCCGGCACCGAATTGGCATCCCGGCCACCGGGGAGTAGACCTGTCTGGCGCTCCGGACCAGCCGGTGTTCGCCGCAGGCGGGGCGACAGTGGTGTTCGCTGGGCTGCTGGCGGGACGGCCGGTGGTATCCCTGGCCCACCCCGGCGGGTTGCACACCAGCTACGAGCCGGTTCAGTCGGCCGTGCACATCGGCCAATTAGTCACCACCGAGACGATGATCGGTGTCTTGGTGCCCGGGCATCCTGGCTGCCCCGCCGCGGCCTGTCTGCACTGGGGAGCGATGTGGGGCCCGGCAGCCCGGGCCGACTATGTGAACCCGCTTGGCTTACTGAAATCCACCCCGATCAGGCTCAAACCGCTGCACGGCTGATACCGCAGTTCGACTTGACGAACACCGGCCGGCCAAACTTAAGCCCGGGGATGAGCTTGCTCGTGCACCGCCCGTAACCGCGCAACCGTGACATGGGTGTACAGCTGAGTAGTGGCCAAGCTGGCGTGCCCCAACAACTCCTGAACAACCCGCAGGTCCGCCCCACCCTCAAGTAAGTGCGTGGCCGCGCTGTGTCGCAGCCCGTGCGGCCCCATATCGGGTGCGCCAACCACCGCTGCGACGGTCTGATGCACCACCGTTCGGGCTTGCCGCACATCGAGACGACGCCCGCGGGAGCCCACCAGCAGCGCCGGCCCGGTCGCCGCGGTGACCAACGCGGGTCGCCCGTCGGCCAGCCAGCTGCGCAACGCATCGGCAGCGGGGACACCGAATGGCACCGTGCGCTGCTTGTTGCCCTTGCCCAGAACGCACAGCAACCGATGCGCAAGGTTGACGTCGTCGACGTCCAATCCACACAGCTCACTCACCCGGATGCCGGTGGCATAGAGCAGCTCAACGATCAGCCGGTCCCGTGCAGCCAACGGATCACCCTGCTCAGCACCCGATTTCGCGGCCACCATGGTGGCCAGAGCCTGATCCTGGCGTAGCACCGCCGGCAACGCGCGATGCGCCTTGGGCGCCGCCAATCTGGCGGCCGGGTCGGTCGCGAGCACCCCCCGCCGCGTCGCCCACACGGTGAAAGCTTTCACCGCCGACGTGCGCCGGGCCAGCGTGGTTCGTGCCGCACCGGCACGGGCCTCAGCAGCCAACCAGGAGCGCAGCAGCGGCAGATTCAGCGTATCCAGACCGGCTCCGCAGTCGGTCAAGAAGTCGCGCAACGACCGAAGGTCGCTCAGATAGGCCCGCCGAGTGTGCACCGAACGGCCGCATTGCAAGGCCAGGTAGTCGTCGAACTCATCGAGCATCCCGTCCATTGCTCCACGGTCGCAGACCAAGGGGGCCAGTGCGGGCCAGGCAACGCACGTGTCGCGATGCCACACCGGGCTGGCCTGTCCGCACGAGGCAATCCGCGCTATCCAGCAGCACCCTGTGTCTGCCGATCAGCGGGCTGATCAACGCCCGCCTCGGCTTGAGCGAGTTCTTTTTTCCATTGCCGAAACGTTTCTTCGGTGCGGCCCCGTCGCCAGTAACCGGAGATCGAGGAAGCCCAGTTCGCCGCCACCTTGCGTTCTTTACGGATGTAGGGCCGCAGATTGTGCATAACCGCCTGGGCTTCGCCGTGGATAAAAACCTGCACCTGACCCGGCAACCACCGGGTCGTCCGCACCGCCTCAATCAACGGGGCATGGTCGCCAGCGCGATCCTGACCGACCAGATCAGCACGCCCACCGCGGTAAATCCAGTGCACCTGCATCGACTCCGGCGCTGTCAACGCGATCTCGTCCTGCGGACCGGCGATCTCGATAAACGCCTTGCCCACAGCGTGCGCTGGCAAAGCTTCCAACGTCGCGGCAATTGCGGGAAGAGCGGATTCATCACCGGCCAACAGATGCCAGTCGGCTGCCGGATCGGGCCGGTAGGCGCCACCAGGCCCCATCAGGTACACCGCCCGACCGACCTCAGCCGTTGCCGCCCACTGCCCCATGACTCCACGCTCACCGTGTAGCACGACGTCCAGGGTGAGTTCACGGGCCAATGGGTCAGCACGACGCACCGTAACGGTCCGCACTATCGGCCGTTTAGGGGCTGCTAACCCGCTAAAGCTGTCCAACGTCAATGGCCGAGGCAACTCGGTCACCGCAACGTCGTCAGGAACAAAGACCAGCTTGACGTAGGAGTCGGTGAACTCACCGGGAA
>JAIENC010000125.1 GCA_019751635.1 Mycobacteriaceae bacterium | reverse complement strand
CGGCGGACTCGACAACCCCTTCACCCAATGGCCGCCGCTTAGGCTTGCGCCGCCACGCTGACATGCCGCGGCGCGGCAGCGCGGCGGCGGCGGTACGCAGGCCAGCTTCGGCGTGGTAGCTGATAGTGCGCCCAGCATCAGAGACCACCCGCGCCAGGTCGAACCGGTCACCAACATCCAACGCCGCACCAATCTCGTCGGCGTACTGGGGTTGCAGCAAGTCACGACCGCGACCAGAGACCCGATGAAGTTCGGTGCGCACATCAAGCAGCGTGCGGTAGGCGTCGTCGAGGGACCCGGCTGGCATGTCTGGATTGCGCACACCATGACGATCGATCAGTTGGGCGGTCGCCAAGGCATTGAGCAGCTGAACATCGCGGAGTCCGCCCCAGCCGGATTTCAGGTCAGGTTCGGCGCGGTGGGCGATCCGGCCGCAGCGCTGCCAGCGCGCGTGTGTCAGTTCGACGAGTTCGCCCATGTGAGAACTGATCCCGCGCCGCCACTGACGGCGCACGCCATCGAGCAACGCAGCCGAGAGTCGCTCCTCACCGGCGATGTGGCGCGCCTCCAGCATGGCCAACCCGGCGGTCATGTCGGTGTCGGCGATCCGCAGGGTTTCCGCCCCGGTGCGCACGCTGTGGTCAAGCCGAATGTTGGCATCCCACAGCGGGTACCACAGCAGATCAGCGACACGCTGCACGTCTTGATCAGCCACGTTGTCATGCAGCAGCATCAAATCCAGGTCTGAGTAGGGCAACAGTTCACTGCGACCCATCCCGCCAAGACCGATCAGGGCGAAACCATGGCCAGCCCGAATCCCGATCTCCGCCGACTTGGCGATCAACCAGGATTCGTGTAGCTCAAGCCAGGCTTTGCGAAGCGCTGTGGAATCTAGTTCGGGATAGCCGGTTGAGAGGAGCGCCGCGCGGGCGGCAACCAGCTCTTGCACGGAGTGCACCGACCAACCTTACAAAGCATCGGTTCCGCGCTCGCCGGTACGTACCCGGACCACCGTATCCACCGAACTCACCCACACCTTGCCGTCACCGATCTTGCCGGTCCGGGCGGCCCGAACCACCGTGTCGACAACTTTGTCGGCAACAGCGTCGTCAACAACAACCTCGATGCGAATCTTGGGGACGAAATCAACCGAGTATTCCGCTCCGCGGTAGACCTCGGTGTGCCCTTTCTGCCGGCCATACCCCTGAACTTCGCTGACGGTCATCCCGAAGACACCGGCCTCCTCAAGACTCGTTTTGACGTCGTCCAGCGTGAATGGCTTCACGATCGCGGTGATCAGTTTCACTTCCGGTCTCCTCCAATCCTTTCTGCTGCAAGCCGCTACGAATGCCGGAACCGGCTGTAGCAGCAAAGTCGTAGCCGGTCTCGGCGTGCTGGGCCTCATCGATGCCTGACACTTCTTCTTCGGCACTCACCCGCAACCCGATGGTGAATTTCAGGGCTAGCGCCAAAAGAGTTGTGACAATGGCTGAATAGACCAGGACGCTCAGTGCACCAACGGTCTGCCGTTCTAATTGCGCAAAACCGCCGCCGTAGAACAAGCCGGGTGACACACCCGTCACACCGGAGATGGCCACTGTCTCCGGCGCGGCGAGCAGACCAACCAGCAGTGTGCCCAACAGGCCACCACAAAGGTGGACGCCGACCACATCCAGTGAGTCATCGAAACCAAACCGGTATTTCAGCCCGACTGCCAGGGCGCAGACCACACCCGCCAGAGCACCGATCACCAGTGCGCCCACGACGTTGACCGACGAGCACGACGGGGTAATGGCAACCAATCCCGCCACGATTCCCGACGCCGCCCCCAGCGAGGTAGCCCGACCGTCTCGGATCCGCTCAGTCAGTAGCCAGCCGAGCATGGCGGCAGCTGTGGCCACCGTGGTGGTCAGGAAGGTCGCTCCCGCCGCGCCGTTAGAACTGACCGCCGAACCCGCGTTGAAGCCATACCAGCCAAACCACAGCAGTCCCGCCCCGAGCATGACGAAAGGCAGATTGTGCGGCCGCATCGGCGTCTTGGGCCAGCCCTTGCGCTTGCCGAGGATGATCGCCAGCATCAGGCCGGCAACACCGGCGTTGATGTGGACGGCCGTGCCACCGGCGAAGTCAATGGCATGCAGCTTGTTCAGGATCCACCCCCCGTGGGCTGCGGCCACCTTGTCTCCGGCGAAGACCCAGTGCGCGATCGGGAAGTAGACCAACGTTGCCCACACTCCGGAGAACAGCAGCCAACTGCCGAACTTCATTCGGTCGGCCACCGCCCCGGACACCAGCGCCACCGTGATGATCGCGAACATCAGCTGGAAGGCGACAAACACGACATGGGGAATGGTGCCGGCCAACGGAATCTGCACGCCCGCGCTCTGTGTGGCGGGATTGGCGGCTACGGCGTTGACACCAATAAGGCCTTTTAAGCCGAAGTATTGGGTCGGGTTGCCGGCAATGTTGCCAACATCATCACCAAAGGCAAGCGAGTAGCCGAAGAGCACCCACAGCACCGTCACCACACCCATGGCGCTGATGCTCATCATGATCATGTTGAGCACGCTCTTAGCGCGGACCATACCGCCGTAGAAAAAGGCCAGCCCCGGCGTCATCAACAACACAAGGGCGGAACTCGCCAACATCCAGGCGGTATCCCCAGTGTCAGGGATGCCCATCACCGGAAAACCATCCACCCGCCATCACCTCCACTCACCGCAGCTTTGGCCACCACAGCGGTGACCGTTTGACTTGCGTCAGACAATGCGCAGTGGTTGTTTCTGCTTCAGGGCAACCGTGTTTCGGTGTTGTTACGTCTCGGCGCCCGGGTATTCGGGTCAGCCAAGCAGCGCATCGACAAACGCCGCGGGTTCAAATGGCGCCAAGTCATCAGGGCCTTCCCCGAGACCAACCAGTTTCACCGGCACCCCGAGTTCTTGTTGGACACGGAAAACGATGCCGCCTTTGGCTGTTCCATCCAGCTTGGTGAGGACCACACCCGTGATGTCCACAACGTCAGCAAAGACCCGAGCCTGCGCCAAGCCGTTCTGCCCCACGGTGGCATCCAGCACCAGCAAGACCTCGTCGACCGCCGCTCGCCGGGTCACCACGCGCTTGACTTTGCCGAGTTCGTCCATCAAACCCACCTTGGTGTGCAACCGCCCGGCGGTATCGATGACCACGACGTCGGCACCCACCGCGATGCCCTCATCGACCGCGTCAAAAGCCACCGAAGCCGGGTCGGCGCCCTCGGCCCCGCGCACCACGTCTGCCCCGACCTGAACCGCCCAGGTGTTCAGTTGATCGGCGGCCGCGGCCCGGAAGGTGTCGGCCGCGCCCAGCACGACACGACGGCCGTCAGCCACCAGCACCCGGGCTAACTTGCCGACGGTGGTGGTTTTTCCGGTGCCGTTGACACCGACGACCAGCAGTATCGCCGGGTGATCGGAGTGCGGCAACGCACGAATGGAACGGTCCAGATCGGGCCGTAGTTCGCTAATCAGGACTTCCCGCAGCGCCATCCGGGCCTCGGCCTGGCTGCGCACATTGCTGCTGGCTAGCCTGCTGCGCAGGTGCGACATCACCGCTGCGGTAACCACCGGCCCAAGGTCAGCCACCAGCAGGGTGTCTTCGACCTCCTGCCAGGAATCCTCGTCGAGATCACCGCCGCCCAGCAGTCCCAGCAAACTACGACCCAACGTGTTCTGCGATTTGGCCAGCCGGCCACGCAGTCGTTCTAAGCGGCGTTCAGGGTGTTCGATGGCGCCGAGATCGGGAGCTGCTGGTGGCGCGGTGTCGGCCGCGGGCAGCGCCACATCGGCGATCGGGCGTTGAGCCGAGTCGCGGGGCACCGCCGCGTCGTCACCCACCGCGGGCAAACCGCTGATGTCTAGGGTCGGCTGAGCTACCGGTTCCACGGCGGTGGGGGTCTGACTCAAGACGATGCCCGACGACGGCGTGTACCCACCCGAAGGATCTCGCTGCTGCTCAGTCGGCAGCGTTCTTAGCGCGATCCGGCGCCGCCGCGCCAGCAGCAGACCCCCAACCAACGCGGTGAGAACAATCAGAGCCGCGATAACCGCGATGGCGATCCATAGACCTTCCGACACGCCGGCCATTGTCCCAGGAGCCGCAGAACCACCGAACGGCCCCTCGGCCCTGACCGCGGGTTACCGTCGATCGCTCGGGTTATCCCCTGCCGACCAGCTGCTCCACCGGCTGACCGCGTAGGCGCTGGGAGATCACCGACGTGATGCCGTCACCACGCATCGTCACACCATAGAGCGCATCGGCCAGTTCCATCGTCGGCTTTTGGTGAGTGATCACAATGAGCTGTGAACGGCCTCGCAGCAGCTCGAAAAGGCTCAGCAGCCGGCGCAGATTCGCGTCGTCAAGCGCCGCCTCCACCTCGTCCATAATGTAGAATGGCGACGGGCGAGCCCGGAAAATCGCGACCAACATCGCCACCGCGGTCAACGCCTTCTCGCCGCCGGAGAGCAAAGACAGCCGTTTGACTTTTTTACCGGGCGGACGGGCCTCCACCTCGATACCGGTGTTGAGCATGTCGTCGGGATCGGTAAGCAGCAGCCGACCTTCCCCGCCGGGAAACAGCACATCGAAAACAGCCCGAAACTCTCGCTCCACGTCCACAAAGGCTTCGCTGAATACCTGGAGCACCCGGGCGTCCACTTCGGCGACAACGTTGAGCAGGTCCTTACGGGCTGCCTTGACGTCTTCAAGCTGGGTAGCCAAGAAGTTGTAGCGTTCTTCCAGCGCAGCAAACTCCTCTAACGCCAACGGATTGACCCTACCCAACTCGGTCAGGGCACGCTCAGCGCGTTTAGCCCGGCGTTCCTGGGTAGCTCGGTCAAACGGCATCGGGGCCGGCGCGCTCACCTGCTCACCGCGTTCCCTGGCCTGTTCGTACTCGGCCATCTCGAGTTCGGTGGGCGGGAGCGGAATCTGCGGGCCGTATTCGGCGACCAGATCGGCCGGGGTCATCCCGAACTGGTCCAGCACCGTCTGTTCAAGCTGCTCGATCCGCAACGCTGCCTGCGCTTTGACCACTTCATCGTGGTGTAACGACTGGGTGAGTTCGCCAACCCGGGCCCGCAGGCGCTGTCCCTCCGCACGGATCACCACCAGCGCCGCCTCGCGCTGCTGCCGTTCGGCGGCCAGGGCGTCGCGCATGCCCGATACCGCATTCACCACGTGGGCCAGCCGGTCCGCCAGCACCCGCCCAGAGTCGGCCACCGCAGTAGCCACCGCGGCCACGCGTTCTCGTGCTACCCGAGCCCGCTGAGCCCGCAATCGTGCCTCACGTTCGACAGCAGCTGCGCGGCGCAGCGCATCAGCCCGGCCGCGGATGGCGTTGGCGCGTTCCTCAGCAGTGCGTACCGCCAAGCGAGCCTCAACCTCTGCGGTGCGGGCGCTCTCCACCTCGGTACGTACCGCGGCGGTGGTGGATTGATCGGGCGGTGCGGCGGCATCGTGTTGGCTGTGTTGGGCGTTGCGCAGCCGGTCCTCGAGATCACTGAGTTCCGCCAAGGCTGGCGCGCGACCAGCCTCCAATTCCTCGCGTTGCTGCAGCAGCCGGCGCCAACTTTCGTCGGCGGCGCGCGCCTCTTGCCCTAGCCGCCCCAGCTGTTCATAAATCGCTGAGATGGCCGCATCAGATTCGTTGAGGGCGGCCAACGCTTGCTCCGCCGCATCCTGGCGGGCAGCCTGCTCGGTCAAAGCACCCGAAAGCGCGGCCCGCAACTGCCCGGTTTGGATCTGGGCAGCGGCCAGCTCATCGCGGGCTTTCTCAATCTCCGAGGCAATTTCTAGAGTGGACGGTTTGCGATCCGAACCACCGCTCATCCAGCCGGCACCCACCAGATCGCCGTCCCGGCTGACCGCCCGCAGCTGCGGGTGGGCCGCTACCAGCTCCACCGCAGCGACCAGATCATCAACCACCGCAACGCCACAGAGCATGGCGGTCATGGCGCCGCCCAGCACAGGCGGCGCCTCCACCAGGTCGAGGGCCCAGCGGCCACTGCCCGGAAGGGCGTCATCAGCCAACCCGGCCACCAGCATGTGCTCCCGAACCGGCCAATCCCCCAGCACGATGGCCGCCCGGCCACCGTCGGTTTCTTTGAGCGCGGCAACTGCGTGCCGCGCCGCGGTCAAACTATCCACGACCAGCGCGTCCGCTGCCGCCCCCAGCGCTGCGGCCAAGGCCGTTTCATATCCGGGGCGGACCTTGACCAACTTGGCGATTGATCCCAGCAACCCGTCATGCGAGTAATTTTTGGCTAGCCAGGCGGTGCCATCCTTGCGTTCCAGTCCCACCGCAAGCGCATCGATGCGAGCCCGCAGTGAAGCCACCTCGCGTTCGGCGCTGCTCTGCGCGGACTGCAGTTCGGCGACCCGTGCGTCAGCCAACCGTAACGCCGTCACCACCCGCTCATGTTGCTCATCGAGGCTGACCTCGCCATGATCAAGCTCGCCGACTCGGCCCTGCACACTGTCGAACTCAGCGTGGGCTTGTTGGGCGCGGGCAGCGGCCTCCTCAAGGCGTCCTGCTAATTGCGCAACACCGTCATCCATCGACTCCAGGCGGGCCCGCCGGGTCTCGACCTGACCGGCTAAGCGGGCCAGCCCTTCTCGGCGATCGGCCTCGGCGCGAACCGCCGCCAGCTGGGCCTGCTCAGCCTCGGCTAGGGCACGTTCCCCGCTAGCAAGCTCAGCGCGGGCGGCCGCCAACTGGTCACGTGCCGCAGCCAAGGCGGCCAGCAGCTGTTCTTCGGCCGCAGCTACTTCCACGGCTTGTGCCTCTAATGCGTCGGGGTCGGGGCCGCTGCTAGCTGCCGGCTCGGCATCGAGATGGTGCGCCCGCTCGGTGGCGATTCGCACCGTCGCGCTTACTCGTTCCGCCAGCGCCGACAGCCCAAACCAGAGCTGCTGAACCGATTCGCTGCGTTGGGTCAACTCGGCCAGTTCGGCCTCATCGGCGGCCAGCTCTTCGGTGGTCACTGCCAATCGGGCCGAGGCCTGCTCGCATTCTTGCCGTAACGCCGTCTCCGCCTCCAGCGTTGCGTTCATCTCGGCGGTCCGGGTAACTACATCATCGGCGGCCAGCCGCAATCGGGCATCGCGCAGGTCAGCCTGGATCGTCTGGGCTCGCCGGGCCACTTCGGCTTGGCGGCCTAACGGTTTGAGCTGACGCCGTAGTTCTGCGGTCAGATCCGCGAGTCGGGCTAGGTTGGCCGAGATCGAATCGAGTTTTCGCAGCGCTTTTTCTTTGCGTTTGCGATGTTTGAGCACGCCGGCGGCTTCTTCGATAAAAGCTCGGCGGTCTTCTGGCC
>JAIENC010000274.1 GCA_019751635.1 Mycobacteriaceae bacterium | reverse complement strand
AGCAGCCGGACACTGAGGTGTCCACCGACCCAGGCGCCGGCCGCTCGAACCCGCGCCGGAGTCCCGAGCAGCATCATCGTGATGACGAGCTCGATTGGCTCCAGCGCACAACCCACAATGAGCGGAACTAACTCGCCCCACAGCGTTACCATCGGCCGAGGCTAACAAGCTCTCGACGGGCCCCGTTATTGCGCACCCAGCGCCGCATGCAGCTGGGCGTCGGCCAGTGCGGCGGCCAGATCAGCGGGCCGCGGACGCACAACCGCATCGATCCGATCGATACTGCCGGTGAATCGGAAATCGTGTCCGTAGGGCGCCACCGGCGAGCCGGTGTCGGTACCCACATCCAAGGTTTCACCGCTCATCGAGAATCGGAAGGGAACCGTCCGCTCCAACCGACCGCTGGCCACCTTGATCCCATCAGCGCGCAGTGCAACCAATGCCCCTTTGCCGAGCCCGCCGCCGTCATAGTCGAAGGAAAGGACCAGGGCAACTGGCCCTGCCGACAAAGGCTTGGCTGCAGCCACCGTCGTGAGTTCATGGCCCAGATAGTTGTAGGCAAAGCATGGAACGCCACCGTCCAGGTATAAAGTCCACCCGCCCATGGCCCCACCAATGCAGATCACCACCCCCTGGGCGCCGCCAACCGGTATCTGCAGCTGTGCCCGCAGCTCGAATGAGGTGCTGGTGTAGCTCAGAGTTGTCGGTTCGGGGATGCGTACCTGGCCGGAGTAGTAGGTCACCGAAGTTCGATCGGCCAGCAGGCTGGGCCGATTCAGCGGCAAGGCGCGAAGCACCGTGGCATCGCTCAGTGGGTACACATTGTGTTTACCGGCTTCGGCGTGAAAAACCGCCTGGAGCTCGGCCAGCTTGTCCGGGTACTGCTCAGCCAGGTCTAAGCCTTGGCTGAAGTCATCGACCAACCGATAGAGCTCCCATCGCTCGGTCTCACCGAACGGGCTGCTGGGCTGGGTCCGAATCCACGGCAGCCGGCCATGAAAGCACGACGCGATCCAACCCTGATGGTAGATAGCGCGATTACCGAAGATCTCGAAATATTGGGTGGTCCGACGGCTGTCCGCGGCGGCGTCGTCGAACGAATACCGCATGCTGACGCCCTCAATCGGCTTTTGCTCAACGCCATTGACTCGGGTAGGCGCCTCAATGCCGGCGGCATCCAGAATTGTTGGGGTGATGTCGATGACGTGATGGAACTGGCTGCGCTGCTCCCCCGCCGTCTGGATCTGCCGCGGCCATGAGATCGCCATTCCGTTGCGGGTCCCGCCGAAATGGGACGCTATTTGTTTCATCCACTGAAACGGCACATCGAGCGCCCACGCCCAACCAACGTTGTAGTGATTTTCCGCGCGCACAGTACCGAAATCGGACAAATGCGCCAGAAGCCATTCAGGATCCTCAGGCACCGCATTTTGAAACGCCGGGCAGCTCCAGGCGCCGTGCAGTGTGCCCTCTGCGGAGGCACCGTTATCGCCGGCGATGTAGATGAATAACGTGTTGTCCCACTGGCCAAGCGCATCGATGGCGTCGATGAGCCGGCCAATCTGGGCATCAGTGTGCGCTAAAAAACCCGCATAGACCTCCATCAGGCGGCGCGCCACTGGCTGATACCGGGCATCGTAATCGGCCCAGGCGGGGATCTGTTCGGGTCTCGGCGTCAATTTAGTGCCCCCGGGAATAACACCCAGCTCGATCTGAAGAGCATGGATCTGCTCCCGCAAAACATCCCAGCCACAGTCGAATTGGCCGGCAAACCGGTCCGACCATGCCGGCCACACCTGATGGGGGCTGTGTGTGGCGCCGGGAGCGAAGTACAGGAAAAAAGGGTTGTCCGGCGCGGCGGTCTGCTGCAGCCGGATCCAATCGATCGCCTTGTCGGCGAGATCCTCACTGAGGTGATAATCGTCGCGGCCCAGATATGGCTCCACCGGAGTGGTTTGGTCGTAAAGCCCCGGTTCGTACTGCGAAGTATCGCCACCCAGAAAGCCGTAAAACCGCTCGAATCCTAGACCGGTGGGCCAGCGATCGAAGGGACCGGCCGGGCCTATCTCCCAGGTCGGGGTGATGTGTGCCTTGCCGAATAAGGCTGTGCGGTAACCATTCATCCGCAATATCTGGGCGATGGTGGCAGTGCTTTGCGGGATGACGCTGTCGTAGCCAGGAAACCCGTACCCGAGCTCGCAGACGGTGCCCATGTGCGCACTGTGATGGTTGCGCCCAGTCAGCAGCGCAGCACGTGTCGGCGAACACAATGCGGTGGTATGGAATTGGTTGTAGCGCAATCCATTTTGAGCGATCCGGTCTAACGCTGGAGTCGGGATTGGGCCACCGAATGTTGACGGGGCGCCAAAGCCGACATCGTCAAGCAGCACCACCACAACGTTGGGAGCGCCGGCGGGCGGATAGGTGATTGACGGTGCGACGGAGACTGATCCGGCTGCCGTAGGGCCGATCACGCCACTGAAAGGTTCCTCTTTGCGCGGTAGCTCGACCATCGGACGCTCCTCCCCTTAATCCAACTCGCCAGAAATGCCGCGCTCGATGCTGGCTTGCATCGCGGCTGGCAACACGATGAGGCCATCGAGTTCTTTGCCGGCTAGCTCATATGCACGCTGCCGTTCCTGCATCGTCGCAGCGGAATCCGAGGCCACGCGTAACAGATTCTGCGCGCGAGCAATTCGCTGCTGGCCAGCCCCGGAGAAGTCGCTGCGCCGGCGGCGGATCGCTTCGGTCTCGGCGGCGTTAAATGCGGTGACATAGTCTTCCACCGCAGCTTGGTATCGCGCTACCGCGTCTCCATCATCGAGAAAATCCTCGGCCCGGGCGGGACGGAGAAAGTCGGCTCGGAGCTTCGTTTTATGAAAGTTGATCGTGAGCGGATCACGCATATCAGTCATCAACGGAAAGTCAAGCAGCTTGGTGACATCGAGTTCGTATTCGAGCCAACGGGTATCGATTCGGTGATGCTCGGCCAGGACACGTCGGAGCGAACGCCACTGGGCCGGGCGATCAACGTCAGCGCAACCCGGCTGTGGCGCCCCGGTTAAGTTGCCGGGTTGGCGTAGCTGATTAAGTCTCGGTGCTTGCTCACCGCGTCTGTTGTTGGCGGCGAATGCTTTTATCGCAGCGACCATAATGCCGGCCAGCGGCATTACGACGAGGAGAAGCTCCACGAGTCGAATGATCAAACCCACACGGAATACCGTATGCGTCATGCGCTGGATCGTCGACGGCATGAACGTGATTGGGACCCGCCCGGATGGCTGGTGGAAGGACCGCGACCGCGCGATGGCCATGCTGGTGCGCAATCTCGATCGCTGGGCATCGGCCATCGGCGCCGAGGCAACCGTGGTGTTTGAACGCCCCTTAGCAACGGTGATCTGCACTGCGGTGATTCAGATAACCCATGCACCTAAGGCGGCGGCGAACTCGGCTGACGACGAAATTGTTCGACTTGTGCAGGCTGATACCAATCCGCGCGACATCCGTGTTGTGACCTCGGATAAGGCCTTGGCCAGCCGAATCACAAGCCTGGGTGCCACGGCCTACCCCGCAGACAGCTTCCGCAGCCTTATTGACCCGCGAGGCTAACGACTTACCGGCGGTCGATGCCGCCCCCAGCCGGCACTCAAAATGTCGTTGCCCTCTTCATCTGCAGCGTTGCCGCGACACCGTGGACAACATCTTTATAGGTGTCTGTCACGTTGCCGAGAGTTGTTTTGCTGTTCTGAGCGGCGTCATCCATGACCATGAGCGCGGCGACGGCCCCACCGATAACAGCGCAGATGACCAACAAACCGAACCCGATCAAGGCTGCTTCGTATGCCGGCGCGGCGGGTGACGCGACGGCTTCCGCCGCTTTCCAGTGCGCTTGCAACACCACGGCAACCGCAATCGACGTAACAAGAGCCGCGAGGATGATCTCTAAATTTTGGCGGCTTTGGGCAACCTGGCCGGCTTGCGCATCTACCGCATCGGCTGCCTGCAGATCTGCCGCCGCGATTGCCCCAATATGGTCCTGCAGAGCGCTAGTTTTGCCGTCATAGATCGTGGCTGTTAAGCCAGACCAGCATGCCGAACGAGGCCGGGCGCTGCCCAGATTCCCAATAACGTCGTCGCGTAACCTCGCCGAACTGCTGCGTAACGCTCTACCACGATCCGGTGTACCGAAACCAGTCAAGGCGATCACCGTCACAACGGTGCCGGCCAGCACCATGAGCACCGACACCACCACGGCACCGCAGTTCAAGGTATTTTCCTGTCGGGCAGCAGCTTGCGCGGCGGCCTGCCGGGCCGCACGTTGCTCATTGTGGTTCTGCTGAATCGGCTGCGCCCACTGGACCAACTCACGCAAACGAGCAGGATCAAGATCGATCTCCAGAGGGGCATACTGTCCCTGGACAGTAGGAGCAATCCGTGCCGCAGGCATCATTTGCGCGGTGCGTCCTTCGCATGATCTGGGTGTCGGTGAAAATTGGCTAACCGGCAGCAGTCGGCTGCCTTAGCAAGCAAAATCGCATGCGCGACTGAAATTACTGTGTCCTAACCAGGACAGTGGAGTCAACTTTTTTGGGGGTACTAGTGATGGAGAACTCTTTTCACCCAACACCCACAACCGGTTGCTCGCCGGGGTCGGCATAGCCGGCACCGAACTGCGGTACCTCCAGCGGACCGGCGCGGCCCGCGGCCGCAACAGCGGCGGTCAGCAACGGAGCCAACTGGGTGAATGAGCCCATGTCAAACAACTTAAGTGTGACAAGACGGTTATGCACATAGCCAAACGAACTACCGGTCTGCGGGTTGGCCCACCCCAGCGTTCCACCAAGACCGATGTGCCCGTATCCCGGCAAAAGCCCTGGTACCGGCGATGATTGATAGCCCTGGTGATAGCTGAACGGAATACCGAGGTTGCGATCCAGCGTCAGATCCGATTTTCCTACCAAACCATGCACCAGCTCTGGCGACAGGAACGGTTTTCCATCGATGGCCCCGGTGTTGGCCAGCGCTGCATACACCTTAGCCAAGGCGCGGGCCGTCACCACGCCATTAACGGCAGGAATCTCACCGTCCAGAAACGGCATATCGCCCTCCAACATGGAGTAAATGCCCGGAAAATAAATCGAGCCGAGCAGCCCAGAGAACGACAAACCAGCAACTTTAGGCACCACAAAATCCAGCACTGGGGTGGGCATTTTCTTAGCCGGTACCAAAGTCTGTGCCGCCGTGGTGGGCGCACCGGCCGGCGGGCGCCCAAGATGCAGACCGTCGGTGTTGAGTGGGCGGGCCAGCTCTTCGCGGAACAGCTCACGCATCCCTTTTCCGGTCACCGCCCGAGTCAGACCCGACAATAGCCAGCCATAAGTCACCGCGTGATAGGCGAGCTTTCCGTGCATGCCGTCTGGTGGCGCGGCCGCGAGCCGCTCTTCCATCAGATAGTGATCGAGCACTTCGGCTCTGCCCACCCCTCTGAGATGCGCCAACCCGGCTCGATGCCGCAACAGCTCACCGACGGTGATCGCGGCCTTACCGTTGGCCGCGAACTCCGGCCAATACTCGGCGACTGGCGCATCGTAGGACAGCAGCCCACGGTCCACTAACCGATGCACGACCGTCGCAGCCAGCCCTTTTGTCGCAGAAAAAACCATGGCGCCGGTGTTCGCCGTCCACGCCACATGGCCCTGCCGATCAGACCACCCCGTCCACACATCAACAACCGGTCGCCCCTCGATATACACCGAGAGCGCTCCGCCCCCAAACTTACGGCCGGGGAACAGCTTGGCGAACGCCCGCACGAGTCCGACGAAACGTGAATCGCACGCACCGTGCACGCTGCGGGGTAGACCATTTTCAGTCGTGAGAATAGACGGTTCGGCCATAGCAGGTCATCATGCCGGCTGCAGCAGGCCTAGCGGTGGGAAATGAGTTGTGCGGTCAACTTTTCCACTCCCACCAACGCCATCGACCGGGGTGATTGCGGCACCCGCTTGGACAGCGTCTCGCCGGCCCGACGAGCCACCCCGGGTCGCCACCCTGGTACGTAGCCATCGATGCCGGCAACGGTCCGAGCACTCACATCTACGTAGTCGACTACTGATGTGCTCCGGCAAATAGCACCCTACCGTCGGATCCCGGAAGCAAATTTCGCCTGCAAATTGGAACATCGAGCAATCGAAAAAGGAACGACGAGATGCCTGGTTCAACTGACGGTCCGATAGCGAATTTTGAGGACGCAGGGGAAGACTGGAACGACTATAAACCGGGTTCGCGAGCGGACTCTGAAGATAGCAGTCCCAGCTGGTCCAGCGACGGCGCGAAGGAATTCCTGATATCTCTGGAAACACTGAAGCGAATAGCGGTTACTGCGCAGGTGCTGGTCGTCGCGGGAGGTTCCGCAGTTCCCGCCGCGCAAGGCCTGCTTGGCGAAAGAGGCTTGAGCCTTGATCTGCAGATAGCCGCTGATGTCATGGAATCTACTTATCTGGTCAATATCATCACAATACAAACATTAGTGTTTGTTTTCCAGGAACTAGCGAAGGCAGCATTGCTATACCTCTACGTCGCGCTGGACTTTATCACGTGCCTGGAGCTTATGAATGGTTTTGGCCACCCGGACACTGGCAGCGATTTTCGTAAGGGCTCCATAGAATTCTCGTATACAATTACCAAGATTTTCGCAGGCGCTCACCCTACCGAATGGTCCGGTCTCGCGGCGGAAAAATACTCTGCAAATATTCGATCTCGACAAGACGAGATAGATGCGTTATCCGAAGCAGATCAAATCATCGCCGAAACCCTAGCAACTCAAGCCCATCAGGTCGAGCAGATTCGTCACGGCCTGGCCGGAATCAAACAAGCACTTGTCGGATCAATCATGCTCGTAACGACACTGATGTTCTTTGGCGGTTACTACAACCCGTCATACGGATTCGCCTTAAATATCGGTATTATTAATTGCCGCGCGGTGCTGGAAATAGCGGGACGCGCCGCTTTGTTAGCAACCGGCGCCGCCTTAATTCTAACTGCCATCCTTGTCGGCGAAGCGGAAAACAATCGTAACAGAATCAGTGAAGCCAAACGCAAATACCAGGACATCGTCAAGAAAATTGCCGCAAAAATTCCAACCAGTACTGCCACTCCTTGGACTCCCGCACTATCAAAGTCTCCTGTTGCCAACATCTCTAACTTCGCCAACCCGACCACTCACGCACTCCACACCGCGGACACCCGCGAACCCAGCCAAACGGGCTCTTCGTAATTCAGAGTGCATTGATGAGTGCGTGTAGGCAGCCGCTGTGTAGGAGTGAGCGGATGCGGTAGTG
>JAIENC010000263.1 GCA_019751635.1 Mycobacteriaceae bacterium | reverse complement strand
GCCGGCGCCGCCGGCGCCGAACAGAACCGCGGTCCCGCCCGCGCCGCCCGCCCCCCCGATACCTCCGGAGGTAGCAGCACAGGATCCGCCCGCCCCCCCGGCGCCAGCATCGCCGATCAACCCGGCAAGCCCGCCGTGTCCGCCGGCCCCGCCGTTACCGGTCAAGCTGGACCCGCCAGCTCCGCCGGCCCCGCCGTTACCGATTATCGGACTGAATCCGCCGTGTCCGCCGGCCCCGCCATTACCGCTGTTACTGGATCCACCTAAGCCGCCGGCGCCGCCGGCGCCGGTCAAAAGCCCCCCGCGTCCACCGGTGCTCCCTGCGCCGCCGGTGCCGCTGTCGCTGGCACCGCCTGCGCCGCCGGCGCTACCGTTACCAATTATTCGGCTGTATCCGCCGTGTCCGCCGGCCCCGCCGGTGCCGCTGTCGCTAGACCCGCCGGCTCCGCCGATCCCACCCGCCGGGCCGAACAACCCACTGGCCCCGCCGTTTCCGCCGTCGCCCCCATTGCTTCCGGCGCCGGTACCGGTGCCGCCAACCCCGCCGGCCCCGCCGAAACCGAACAATCCGCCGCTGCCGCCGCTTCCCCCGTTGCCGCCATTGCCGGTGCCGGTGCTGGCTCCGCCGGATCCGCCGGCGCCGCCGGTGCCGAATAAGCCGCTGGCTCCGCCATTTCCACCGGCTTGGCCGGGGGCGCCGGACCCGCCCGAGCCGCCATTGCCCCACAGGATCCCGCCCGGCTCCCCGTTTTGCCCAGTTCCCGGCGTCCCGTTGGCGCCGTTACCAATCAGTGGGCGACCCAATAGCGTCTGGGCGGGCGAATTCATCGTGTGCAACAGATCATGCTCAAGCCCAGCCGACGCTGCGGCCATGGGTGCGGCGCTACCGGTTAATGCGTTGAGCAGAGTTTGTCCAACGTTGGCGGCCTCGGTGCTGGCGTACGCACCTGCACCAGCACTGAGGGCCTGCACAAATTGGTGATGAAACGCTTCGGCTTGGGCGCTGAGTTCCTGATAGGCGCTGGCGTGCTGGCTAAACAGCGCCGCGATGCTCCTCGACACGTCATCGGCCGCAGCGGCTAGCACCGTGGTTGTGGGGGCTGCCGCCATCGCATTTGCGGTAGTGATTGTTACACCGACACCAGCTAAATCTGTTGCCGTTGCCGCCAATAACTCGGGTATTGCGATGAGATAAGACATCTCGCACCTCATCCGGGAGAAGACGTGCCCATGGTTTTGCTGGTTTTGCTAGTCGATATTCATTAATCGCAAGCAAGGACCGCAGAAAACATATCGAAATTTAGGCAGATCATTGCCGGAATCGGCAGCAGGGATGTTCAGTTAGTGGGCGGTGCCTGGCCGGCCGAGATAGGTACCAGCAAGCTGCCCTTGCCGGCCTTGTCGAAAGCAAAGGTGAAGTTGTAGGTGAGTCCGTTGGTGATCGGTTTGGTCAAGGTCACGGTTGCCTTGGCCTTGGTTGCATTCTCGACCGTATCCACAGCGCTGGCGCCGGGGCGATGCGCAGAGCCGACAAAGAGCAGTCCGCTAGCGGGCAGTTGCGGGTTTCCGGTTATGGCCACCGTGCCGATGTCGCTGCTGATGCTCACCAGTCGGTCAATGATGTTCGGGGATTGGTTAACTGCGACCAATACCAGTTCCACAGTCCGGCCCGGCCGGAGAAAGTCGCCAGTTTGGTTGGCTTGGATCCGGACGTCGCGCAGTGCCACGTTGTTGAATGTGACGTTGGCGCCGTTGATGGCCGGCACCTGGGAGGTGGTCTGGGAGAGCTGGCCGGTTCCGCAACCGCTGACCGCGAGGGCGAACAGGCTGAGCAGCGCCGCCCAGATGACTGTTGTGACGTGACGGGCGCGAAAGCCTTGGCGGCTCCGGCGGCCCTGGAGGCTAATATCGAAGCGGTTCACTCACTGCCTCCTGCGGGTCAACTGTCATGGTTCGACTATGCAGAGTAGTAGGTCAGGTGGCGGTGACGGTAGCTGACGGTGGCGGTAGGTATCAAAGCTGTTTGGCGCACGGTGGCCTGACACGGCGAAGATGTGGTCACGCAAGTGGCCCGGCAAAGCACGTCGTGTTTCTTCTGTCAACCCCCAATCTTCGCATACGGTGCTCTGACCTGCGCCGTTGTTCAATGCGCGTAGGGGGCCCGTGCTAGCATAGACAAAGGAAAGGGGCTCTAATCAGATGATTTTTAAGGTCGGAGACACCGTTGTCTATCCACACCACGGTGCTGCGTTAGTTGAGGCCATCGAAACCCGGACCATAAAAGGTGAACAAAAAGAGTATCTCGTTTTGAAGGTCGCCCAGGGGGATCTGACTGTTCGAGTGCCCGCCGAAAATGCCGAATACGTCGGTGTTCGTGATGTGGTCGGACAGGAAGGCCTCGACAAGGTTTTCCAAGTTTTACGCGCCCCGCACACCGAAGAGCCGACTAACTGGTCGCGTCGTTACAAAGCAAACCTGGAGAAACTGGCTTCCGGGGATGTGCACAAGGTGGCTGAAGTAGTCCGTGATCTATGGCGTCGTGACCAAGATCGTGGTCTCTCCGCTGGAGAGAAGCGAATGCTGGCCAAAGCCAGGCAGATCCTGGTCGGTGAGCTGGCGTTGGCGGAGAGCACTGACGACGCCAAGGCGGAGACCATTCTCGACGAAGTGTTGGCTGCCGCTTCCTGATTGACTGCCCTTTCCTTCTTCCGGGGTGACCGATGGCGGGTATGGGGGGCCAACGCGGTGGGACCGTTGCTGTGGTTCCAGGTGCCGGATCTGGTGAGCGATTAGCCGCAGGTGTGCCTAAAGCGTTTTTTCGTCTTGATCACCGCACCTTGCTTGAGCTGGCTGTGACGGGACTCTGGGAATCTGGGGTCATTGATCGAGTGGTGGTGGCAGTGCCGGCTGATCGCATCGATCAGGCCGACCTGATGCTGGGTCACCGTGCCACCGTGGTAGCCGGCGGATGCAGTCGCGGCGAGTCGGTCCGGCTGGCGCTGGCAGCAGCCTATGAAGCGGGGCGGCCGCACTTTGTGCTTGTCCACGATGCCGCACGGGCGCTAACCCCGCCTGAAGTCATTGTGCGAGTCGTGCAGGCATTGCGGGCTGGACACCCGGCCGTAGTACCGGCGCTGCCGGTATCGGACACAATTAAGGCCGTGGATGCCAACGGGGTGGTGCTGGGCACGCCAGAACGGGCTGGCTTGCGGGCGGTACAGACGCCGCAGGGTTTTGCGGCTGACGTCCTGTTGCACGCCTATCGGGGTGTTGGCGGTGCAGACTTCACCGATGATGCGTCCCTGGTTGAGCGCAGTGGCGGCACGGTGCAGGTGGTGGACGGCGATCCGCTGGCCTTCAAGATCACCACACCGTTGGATGCGGCTCTCGCGCAAGCGATCATGGGCCGGTGAGCGCTCTCCCACGCATCGGGCTGGGCACCGATGTGCATCCCCTTGAATCTGGACGGCCATGTTGGCTGCTGGGCCTGCTGTTCGACGGCGCTGACGGCTGCGCTGGGCACTCCGACGGTGATGTCGCTGCGCATGCGTTATGCGATGCGTTCCTGTCGGCGGCTGGCTTGGGCGATATCGGTGACCATTTCCCCGTCGGCGATCCGCGCTGGGCCGGTGTCAGCGGTCGGTCCATGTTGGAATATGTTCGTAATATATTGTCTGACAATGGTTTCCGCATAGGAAATGCCGCAGTGCAAGTGATCGGCAACCGGCCCAAGGTCGCACCGCGACGCGCCGAGGCCCAAGAGCTGCTGTCGGACCTGCTTGGCGCGCCGATAGCGGTTTCGGCTACCACCACCGATGGGCTGGGGCTGACCGGTCGCGGCGAGGGTCTAGCCGCGATTGCCACGGCTTTGGTGACGGTGCTCGAGTCCTAGCCGGTAAGCTGGCACGTCGTGACCGGACAAGTCGGCCTGCGGCTCCACGACACGGCGAGTGGCGCCGTTCGTGAGTTTGCTCCGTTGCGTCCTGGTCATGTCTCTATCTATCTGTGCGGCGCCACTGTTCAAGCCTTGCCGCATATTGGTCATGTCCGTAGTGCGGTGGCCTTCGATGTCTTGCGGCGCTGGCTCACGGTCCGGGGCTACGACGTGGCTTTCGTCCGCAATGTGACCGATATCGATGACAAGATCCTCGCCAAAGCTGCCGCAGCTGGCCGCCCATGGTGGGAATGGGCGGCAACGTATGAGCGTGAGTTCACCGCCGCCTACGACGCCTTGGGCGTCTTGCCGCCGTCGGCCGAGCCGCATGCGACCGGGCATATCACCGAAATGGTGGAGCTGATCCAGGTCTTGATGGACAAGGGGCATGCTTATGCCGGCGGTGGTGATGTCTATTTCGACGTCCTGAGTTACCCGCAATACGGTCAGCTCTCCGGTCACAAGGTTGACGATGTTCACCAAGGTGAAGGGGTTGCGGCTGGTAAACGTGATCAGCGCGATTTCACTTTATGGAAAGGCGCCAAGCCGGGTGAGCCGTCGTGGCCTACCCCATGGGGTCGAGGCCGGCCCGGTTGGCATCTGGAATGTTCGGCAATGGCTCGCGCCTATCTTGGTCCTGAATTTGATATTCATTGCGGTGGAATGGATTTAGTTTTTCCGCACCATGAGAATGAGATTGCCCAGAGTTGTGCTGCCGGTGACGGATTTGCCCGATACTGGCTGCATAACGGCTGGGTGACCATGGGCGGCGAGAAAATGAGCAAGTCGTTGGGCAACGTTCTTGCGATTCCGGCTGTGCTGCAACGTGTTCGGCCAGCCGAGTTGCGTTACTACCTGGGTAGCGCACATTACCGCTCGATGCTGGAATTCTCAGAAACTGCGCTGCTGGACGCGGCTACTGCCTACCGCGGGATTGAGGATTTCTTGCAGCGGGTGCGTAGCCGAGTCGGCGGGATTGTCCCCGGTCCGTGGACCGCGCGTTTCGCTGAGGCGCTCGACGACGACGTGTCGGTCCCGATTGCCATAGCCGAGGTGCACCGCGTCCGCGCCGAAGGTAATCGGGCCCTCGATGCCGGTGACTATCGCGGCGCGGTGGAGCATGCCAGCGCAGTTCGCACCATGATGGGCATCTTGGGTTGTGACCCGCTCGATGAGCGATGGGAATCCCGTGACCAGACGTCAATCGCGCTCCGGGCGCTCGACGTACTGGTGCAAGCCGAATTGCAACGCCGTGAATACGCGCGTGAGCATCGTGACTGGGCGTTGGCCGACGATATTCGCACCCGGCTTAAGGACGCTGGTGTCGAGGTCACTGACACCGCTGAAGGTCCCGAATGGTCGCTGTTAGGTGGTGGCATTACCTAGATGGCTGGTAACTCGCAGCGCCGCGGCGCTGTCCGCAAACCTGGTACCAAAAAAGGCCCCATTGTCGGTTCGGGTGGTCAACGTCGCCGCGGCTTGGAGGGCCGCGGCCCTACGCCGCCCGCGCACTTACGCCCCAACCATCCCGCTGCTAAGCGGGCTCGGTCGACGCCGCAACAGCAACAGCGGCCGGCTAAGCACACCGAAGAGATCGTGCTGGGTCGCAATCCAGTGCTGGAATGCCTGCGGGCCGGGGTGCCTGCGACTGCTTTATACGTGGTGTTAGGCGCCGAAGCTGACGAACGGCTCACCGAATCGGTAAGCCGGGCCGCTGACCGCGGTATCGCCATCCTCGAAGTGCCGCGCAGCGACCTGGACCGGATGACCGTCAATGGTCTGCATCAGGGCATCGCATTGCAGATGCCGCCCTACCGCTACGCCCACCCTGACGATGTGCTGGCCGCGGCCATTGCCGCCCCTCCGGCATTGCTGGTTGCGTTGGACAACATCTCAGATCCCCGCAATCTGGGGGCGATTATCCGCTCGGCGGCGGCATTTGCCGGCCACGGTGTGCTGATTCCGCAGCGACGTTCGGCATCGGTGACGGCTGTCGCCTGGCGAACCAGTGCGGGTGCGGCGGCCAGGATTCCGGTGGCGCGGGCCACCAATCTGACGAGAACGTTGAAGGATTGGGCGGCCCGTGGCTTGTGCGTGGTGGGATTGGATGCCGGCGGCGACACGCTACTCGACGAATTTGATGCCACCGATCCGCTGGTGGTAGTTGTCGGTTCGGAGGGTAAGGGATTATCTCGGCTGGTGCGACAGAACTGTGATGCGGTGGTTTCCATCCCGATGGCCGGTGCCGCAGAATCGCTGAATGCTTCGGTGGCGGCTGGTGTGGTGCTGGCCGAAATCGCCCGTCAGCGTCGGGGCTAGCTGGCCGGCGATGTTCCGGCGATAGTGTGGTGGCGTGGTGTTGATCTGCGCTCGGCCTGCAGCGTGGCGTTAAGAAGTTCTAACTGGGTGTAAGCCCATTTCAGCTGGCTGTTTTTGTTTTCCAAATCCAAAATCATGGCAATACCGGCCAGATTGATACCTTGGTCGACGAGTTTGCTGATTCGTTGTAAAAGGACGAGATCGTCATCGCTGTAGCGGCGCGTGCCACCGTCGGTCCGCGACGGAGTCAGCAATCCGCGTCGTTCGTAGAGCCGCAACGTTTGTAGGCCAATCCCGGATAGCTCGGAGGCTACCGAGATGCCGTAAACGCCGAGCGCGGACCGGGGAGTTGTTGAATGCTCAGTCACGCGTATCTCCATCAGAAAATCTCATGTCAGTACTTGCGTTAAGTGTACGTAGAGTGGTATGACAAATCTATGTCATTCAGAACAGATTTACTAGTTCTGGCAAGGTCGATGTATCAAACAATGAAGAGGTGAAATTATGGTGCTGATGCGTACGGATCCCTTCCGTGAACTCGATCGACTAACGCAGCAGGTGCTGGGCACCGCCGCTCGTCCGGCGGCCATGCCGTTAGACGCTTGGCGTGATGGCGACAAATTTGTTGTCGAGTTTGATCTGCCTGGCATCTCGGTTGAGTCACTTGATCTGGATGTGGAGCGCAACGTGCTAACCGTGCGTGCCGAGCGTCCTGACGTCGACCCGAGTCGCGAAATGGTGACTGCTGAACGCCCGCGGGGTGTGTTTAGCAGGCAACTTTTCTTGGGCGAAAATCTTGATACCGAAAAGATTGAGGCGAACTACCACAACGGCGTATTGCGGCTAATCATCCCGGTTGCGGAGCGGGCCAAGCCTCGCCGGATCACTATCAGCTGCGATGGCGAGCGCGTGCCGATCAACGCATAGTGGGTGCTTTTCCCTGCCGAGCAGACGTGAAAGCCCCAACACGCACGGCGTGTCAGGGGCGTTCACGTGGGCTCGCCAGGGGAAGGGTCCGCGCGCTGCCCGGCGGGGGGCCGCG
>JAIENC010000244.1 GCA_019751635.1 Mycobacteriaceae bacterium | reverse complement strand
AGTAACGCGAATGCCGGCCTTGCGTAACAAGGCTTGGGTATCCCTACGTTGCTCAGGCAGCACTACCGTGACCACGTCGCCGGCATTCCCAGCTCGAGCTGTACGCCCAGACCGATGCAGGTAAGCCTTGTGCTCGCTAGGCGGATCGATGTGGACCACCAACTCGACATCATTGACATGCACACCGCGTGCCGCGATATCAGTTGCCACTAAAACTTTAGCTTCACCGGCCGCGAACGCAGCCAGATTACGATCACGTGCGGGCTGAGACAGGTTGCCGTGCAAGTCAACTGACGGTATTCCCGATTCGGTGAGTTGCTTAGCCAGCTTACGGGCGTGATGTTTGGTGCGCATAAAAAGAATCCGGCGGCCGGTACCGGAAGCCAGTCGATGCACCAGCTCCTTTTTCACCGCGGCATCAGCCACGTGGAAGACATGGTGAGTCATCGCCGAGACCGGCGCGTTCAACTCATCAACCGAGTGCAACACCTCATCGCGGAGGAACCTGCGAACTAGTTTGTCCACACCGTTGTCCAGAGTCGCGGAGAACAGCAGCCGCTGGCCGCCAGCCGGGGTGGCAGCCAAGATGCGGGTAACACCGGGCAAGAAACCGAGATCGGCCATGTGATCAGCTTCATCGATCACCGTGATCGCGACAGCATCGAGGCTGATCAAGCGTTGTTTCATCAGGTCTTCGAGCCGGCCTGGACAAGCCACCACGATGTCGACGCCGGATTTGAGGGCAGCTACCTGCCGATGCTGCGATACACCACCGAAGATGGTGGTCACCCGCAGTTGGTAGGCAGCCGCTAACGGTTCGAGTGTCGCGGTGATCTGGGTGGCAAGCTCACGAGTGGGCGCCAGCACCAAGCCGGATGGTTGCGACGGCCGCCGAATGGCTGTCGAGAGCCTACTCACTAACGGGATCGAGAAAGCTAATGTCTTTCCGCTGCCGGTCTTGCCGCGACCCAGGACATCTCTACCGGCCAGAGTGTCGGGCAGAGTGTGAATTTGGATCGGGAATGGGGCGGTGATGCCGGTTGTCGTGAGCGCATTGATTAACCGCGAGTCCACACCGAGATCAGCAAAAGTCTTGTCAGTCAAAATTTTTCAGTGCCTTTCAGGCATCGGATGTGCCGAAGCAGCGCGATGATTCGCACGTCGTATCAGCACAAGCTGGCGAGATTGCCGGTAGGCAAAATCGATCGCCGCGAGACGACAGTGCTGAGTGCACACATCACCTATATGTGATGCTCAGCCATCAATGTGGGCTAGCACCGGGCAAGATGAACAAGCGTTCCACGACATGCTGGCGGCCGTTACCTAGCGCCAGCGTTAGGGCTTGAGTGTATCCGACCCAACGGCAAGACCCTAATGCGGTGGCCAGCCATGACCCGAAGGTGAATTGACCAGAACCGACAAAGCATTAGTGTCCCAACGATGTTCGTGGATACCGGGATGCTGCGCTCGGGGGCGCACTTGTGTCACCGCGCGAGTGACCACGCCCAGGATGGCGCTGCTCAACTAGCGCGCGGGCCATTGTTTTCGGGGATGTTTGGCCAATTCGGGGCGGCCGAAACATTTCATGAAGCGCTAGTCGCGGCGCATGCCGAGCATGTACGTAGTGCACAAAACCACCACGAGGTATTGACGACACTCGGCGGCAAGGCACACCACACGAGCGCGGAGTTCACCAACATGGAGGAGCGCAACGCGACCCAACTTCGGATGACACGGTGCAGTTTCGCTACATAAGCATCCCTAGGCTGATCGCCGAAGCAGGTGGTGATCCTTGGGCTATCGATCAAAGCCTTCAGGCTGGTCAAGCGGCGCAAATTTCGGACCTAGCGGCAGCGTTTCATGCCGCGGGTCAATGCACCGCGGAATCTCACGCGGCATTCGATGAAGCCCGAAACCGCTTTGAGTTGTCCTGGAATCACGAACATGGCAAGAATCCCATCAACACGTCCCGTGAAGTTGAACGCACCACTCAAGCCCTGAGCGCCCAGGCTAAACAATTACCCGAAATCGGAATTTCCTTAGCGGGCCTTGCCGTCGCTCTCAGCGAAGCGCAACGATCCGCGCGTCAAGAAATCGCAAAGCTAGAAAATGAATTGCGCCGACTTGACGATTTACTCGGCCAAGCTCTCGATCAAGAAAAGGATTCTGATCTCACCTCATCTGACCGCGACACGCTTAATGCGTTCATTACTTTATGTGAAGACGATGCGATTCAGGACACTCAATCGTGCTTCGATGAATTGCGATCAATTCGCCGCGACTACACAACTGCGCTGCATAAGGCACAGACAACTCTGGCGCAGAACAGCTACGACCCTGGCCGTGTTTCCCAAGTCGATGCCCACGAAACACAGACGCCCGACCAAGCTCAACGCGATGTTGCGGCAGCACTCGGCGGCGACGAGGGCGCTGCGGCCAGAATCAATGCGCAGCTGCGTGCTATTAGCACAGACCAGCTCTGCGGCAAAGTCCCGTTATCGGCAGAACAAGCCGCAGTGTTAAGTCAGCTGCAAGCTCAAGAGCACGGGATGTCCGTCGTCGCGCTGCAAGTCGCCACACAGAACCTTGGCGAGCAAAAAGGCATGATGAGCGACTCGTGGCAGTTGATGAGCAACCCCCATCTTATTTTCCCCAAGACTCCACTCATCGTCGGCGCCACACAGCGATCCGAAACCATACAAGGCGGCGCCGATAAATTGCCGGTTAGCGTTCAACAAGTGTTGACTGAACCGGATCTTATCGACGCCGACCAGACCAAAACGATCGCCGATATCGTTAAAGACGGCAACCCAGTTCTGCAAGTTAACACCGCACTGGACCGGGGCTTGCTCGATAAGTCTGCGCAACTTATGGACACGCCGTTGTGGCAGCAACACAATTTTTTCCAAGCGCAAATATCAAGCGTCTTTGCCGCAACCGCCCGAGATCATGCCGCAATTAATTGGTTGCTCAATCAGCATAATGACACAGCGGCCAGAAATTTTTTGAAAAATATTACCCACCACGCGTGGCCAGACGGTGGCACGGCCCCCGGAGCGTTGTTGAGCTGGACACAGAATCCGTCCGCCGCCGAGACAGATATCGCCGGGCGCACTGCCCACAACTACGCAACTTACCTGGGGGAAAACTCCCAAGAATTGTTGCACCTGCCGGGAAATCACACACTGGGGCAGGTGAACCCCAGACTAGTTCAAGCCATGTCACATGGGTTAGGCCGCTACGTGAATAACATAGCCGATACCTCGGGAGGATTGCCTGAATTCGGCGACCCACTCACGCATGCAAAATCATTACCGAGTGACCAGATTTCCGTCGCTAAAGGTATTTTTTCGGTCTTAGCCAGCGACAAAGAAGCACATGAGTACTTCAGCGGCCAAGCCTATGCGCAGGCTCTACTCCATGACAATGCGTTTGCCAATAATCCTCTTCATCCAAGCTACAGCCATCAGCTTTACGACTCCGCTACGCTGCGAGCATTCGTCGATGTCGGTACCCATAACGCTTTCCAGGCCAACAACGAGAATGGCTATCACCAAGGGGTCTCAGAATACGAGTCGAAAAAATCGGCTTATGAGACAGGCGTGCTGAGCGCCAGCACAGTGGCCAGATTTATTCCCGGGGTGGGCACCCTGGCCGCTCCAGCGATTGTCATTCTCGGCCACAGTCTGGCTAACGATTTTCTCGGAACAGCACCGGACGCACCAACCGGCAGCACTATCCAGCACCTGGACATCGGAAACGCTGATCGGGAGATACTCGACTCCTTGCTGGCAACTCAGCACACCATCACTGGGTTACCGCCCAGCTACATTGCCCACGACCATGACCATCCCTATGGGCGAGTTGCCGGGCTCGATGAACTGCGACAAACCCAGCCCGGCCTTAGCCCCGGTGAATACGGTGAGGTCATTGGCCCTGCGTTGGCGCAGACCCTGCAGCCTAGGTCGCCTGGTGAACTACCACTCGACCAGTACATGGCCGACCGCTACAACGATATTGTTGGTGTCCCGCGCCCACCATCAAGCAACAAATAGTGGGCGATTCTATGCACTGTCATCGTGGTATCTGCACGAGCGGCTGGCCACCAATCTGTCCCCAACACCCAGCCGGGTCCCGACCGGCCTTCACCTGATCGTTAAGACAGTTGAAAATCGCGATCCGCAAATCCGGTGGCGGCTGGTTCGCGCGCTGTTCGGCAGCAAGTCGGTTTTGTTCGGCCGTCTTGACATCCTGCTGAGCGTTGATCGTTTCCTGAACCTTTTGGTTATAGGCATCGATGCGGTCTTGCGTGGGTTTGTCATAAAAAATGCCCTGGATCCGGACGTCGAGTATCTCGACGTCCTGGCCGACCGCATCTTGCAGATCCTTCCGCACCTGCGCCGCCATCGCTGGCAGATCAGCACCCTGGGCTGGTGCAGTCATCTGCGCCGGAGCACTTGGTTGCTGGGCGGCTGCGGCAAGCATCACTTGCGGGTTGAAGTTGGCAAATACCTTAGCCAGAGCCACCTGGGCCTGCCGGTCTACCAATTGTTGTTTGATCGTATCGAACACATTGGCGCCGCCGTAGTCTTGAAAAAGTTTAGGCGCCGCACCCTCTCTAAGCCGCCAATTCAGATTCTCATTGACATACGCAATGCTGTTATTCGCTAGCCGCACTCCAACCGCCGGCTGATTACTATTAACCCCTTTACCCGATGCGGCCTCGTCGTAATTGGTCGATTCGAATGCCTGCAATTGAATAGCTTCGGAAAGCTCGCTCACCTTCTGCCAGGGCGCATGCCACACAATTCCAGCGCCGTGTGCGCCTACCGGCTGACCAAATGACGTGATGATGCCGACGTTTCGGGTATCCACTCTGTCGTAGCTTGCGGCAATCGTAATAATGGCACCAAGCGCAAGCAGTATCGAACCAACACCGATCAGGGGCCATCGTCGCTTTGTCACGACGATGCCGCCCACCGCGACAACTACCCCAAGCACCGCCAAGCAGATGGCGAAGATAAACGATCCGGGCATTGACATCCCCTCCTCTACAGTGGGCGTACCGAGCAGCCAACCCATCCTGATGGGCACTACCCCGCACAGCTGGAAAACACTACCGGCACGCACCAATACCGACACCGCGTCAGGGGAAGTCCCCGATCAGTGTCGCTAGGGCTTTACGGTCGGAGACACCCAGTTTGGTGCAGGAATGCAAAATGTGGTGCTCGACGGTACGCGGGGACAAGGTCAACTGATCAGCGATTTCACGATTGGTCAGCCCGGCTGCCACCAAGTTGGTGATTTCTCGTTCGCGTGCGGTCAACGGCAGGGGTTGTGCTGTCGCGAGCAACGCTGGTGTGTGCATTCCACCGCAGGCTTGTGCGATCTGCGCGGCCCGACCAGCGGCTTGGATGGCCTGTTGGTGTTTACCGCTGCTACGAAACATCGCGGCGGCCTGGGCGGCCGCATCAGCGGCCGACAGCATTGCCCCGATCTGCTCAAACTGCTCGCTAACTGCAGACAGGGCAACCGGATCGTGGTCTGCTAACGCCGCACCGTAAGCGGCATAGGCGGGCGGCAGACAACCGTCTAGAGTGTCAGCGATTTTGCTCAGTCGCTGCAGACAGCTGCTATCTGCCCGCCACGCCTCGACGATGCGCAGCTGCGGGCGAAACACCGTATCCTGAGCACCAGAGCGGGCCTGAAGCTCAACAATAATCGTTTCGGCGTTGTCCACGCGTCCAAGTCCGCAATAGGCTTGGGCTAACAACATCATCGGAAGACCCCGTCCAGGCCCGGTTCATGGTTTTTGCCTGGTCGGCTAGTCGTTGTGTGCCGCGGGTTTGTTGACGGCTTTGTCGTGCAGCGGAAATGAATTCTTTGACGGTCGCCGGTAATCCGCAACGCTCCAAGAGACGCTAACGTATCGAGGAAAGCTATACTGAGGCAGCTCCTAGGACTGGCTTAGGTCATCGCGGGCTGATCGGTAACCTTGGGGCTGATGTCCCAACTGTCCCGGCGGCGTGCGTTACTTGGCGGGCTGACGCTCGCAGCAGCAGCGTGTGCCCGCAAGCCCATCTCTGCTGGTCCAGCCTCATCGACCTTGTCCGATCCGGCCGAGCCGCTGCCGCCGATCGACGAACGAATCGCCGCGTTGGAAAACCGCCACAACGCCGTTGTCGGTTTGTTCGCCGCCGACCTGAACGCCGGTCGATCGATTTCCCACCGCGCGCAAGATCCGTTCGCGATGTGCTCGACGTTCAAGTGCTATGCCTCGGCGCGGGTGCTCCAGATGGTTCAACACGGGGAGCTGACGTTGCAGCAAACAGTCGTCGTGGACCCGGCTGCGATCGTGGCCAACTCGCCGCGCACCCAACTACGCGCCGGCGGGCAGATGACGCTGGCCGAGCTGTGCCAGGCGGCATTGCAGGTCAGCGACAACACCGCCGCCAACCTGTTGCTGAAGATGATCGGCGGGCCAGCTGCGGTCACCGCCTTCGCCCACAGCATTGGCGATGACCGGACGCGGCTGGACCGATGGGAGACGGAGCTGAACGCGGCGATCCCCGGAGATCCCCGCGACACCAGTACACCCGAAGCGCTCGGTGGTGGCTATCGCCAACTACTCACTGGCGACGTGCTGGACACTCCGCAACGCCGACAACTCGAGAACTGGATGCGAGCCAACGAGACCTCGAGCATGCGTGCTGGTCTTGCACCCGGATGGACCACCGCCGACAAGAGCGGCAGCGGAGACTACGGCAGCACCAATGATGTGGGCATCGCCTACGGCCCGACCGGTCAACAAGCACTGCTCGCATTGATGACCCGAACGCGCACCGACGAACCGAAGGCCCAGAATCTGCGTCCGCTCATCGCTGAGGTCACCACGTTGGTGCTACCCGCCCTGTTCGCTTAGGACTCACAGCGAGAGAAACACCCGATTCCTGGCGAACCAAACAACCAGCATCCGCGCAGTCGCCGCGGGTGACACGGTGACGTGCTCCCCGCCATGAATGGCGGGGATTGCCGTGCGGCTATGCCGCTGTTGGGGTGCTTCCTGTTTCATCGCCTCGTGCCTTTCGAGTGGCGGGAGGACTTACCGGGGCTCGGCAGGCGTTTAGTCTCTCCGCCCGCCCGCCCGGCGGCGAGAATGAGCTTGGCGGCGTTGCGGTCTCGATCGTGGGTGATCTGGCATGACACCCTCTGTGTCAACCTTCGGGTTGAGATCAGGCCGCTTTGACCGCTTCGGTGTCGAGGAAACGGGTCGC
>JAIENC010000257.1 GCA_019751635.1 Mycobacteriaceae bacterium | reverse complement strand
CCGAGTGAGTCATCGATGACCGTGCCGAAAATGATGTTGGCTTCTTGATGGGCCGAGTCTTGAACCAACGAGGCCGCCTCGTTGATTTCGAATAGCCCAAGATCGCTGCCACCAGCGATCGACATCAACACACCCTGAGCGCCTTCCATGGAAGCTTCCAAGAGCGGCGAGTTGATGGCAATCTCCGCTGCTTTGAGAGCTCTGCCCTCGCCGCGGGCAGAACCGATGCCCATCAACGCTGTCCCCGCCCCCGACATGATGCCTTTGACATCGGCGAAGTCCACGTTAATCAACCCAGGGGTGGTGATCAGATCGGTGATGCCTTGCACACCATTGAGCAGCACCTCATCGGCGCTACGAAATGCATCCATCAGCGAAACGTGCGCATCGCCCATTTGCAGCAATCGGTCATTGGGAATGACGATGAGCGTGTCACAGCTTTCGCGTAACGCCGTGATCCCGGCCTCGGCTTGATTGCTGCGGCGTTTGCCTTCGAAGGAGAACGGCCGAGTCACCACTCCGACTGTCAAGGCACCGAGCTTGCGGGCAATCGAGGCGACCACGGGTGCGCCACCGGTACCAGTGCCACCGCCCTCTCCGGCGGTGACAAAAACCATGTCCGCGCCACGAAGCAGCTCTTCGATCTCATCTTTGGCGTCTTCGGCCGCCCGGCGCCCAACCTCCGGGTCGGCGCCGGCACCTAGCCCACGGGTGGATTCGCGGCCGACATCAAGCTTGACATCGGCATCACTCATTAACAGGGCCTGCGCATCGGTGTTGATCGCGATGAACTCTACGCCTTTGAGGCCTTGCTCAATCATCCTGTTGACGGCGTTGACGCCACCGCCACCGATACCCACGACTTTGATGACGGCCAAATAGTTGTGCGGGGGGGTCATCTTTCGTCTTCCTCCCTGGTGGGGCTTTGAAACGGGACTTGAGATTGTGGGGGCATTAACGATCCGAGCAAACTCTCAACCTCTACAAGAGGCTTAGAGTTATGTCAGGTTGTTGCATAAACGGAACGTTATGGCCATGAAGCACGCGATTCTCGCAGGCGCGCCGACGCATGGCAGGCAAATTTTGGTCACTTCCCCCCTTAAATCCCCAAAAACAACGCCGATCGTCAAACCAGCATCACCTTAGGGGGTGGGTACGGACCCGCTACACCCGGCTCCGCCGCACCAGCGATCCGCACCAGACCAAGCGACTCACTTAACAGTCGGTAGATCCGGGCTGGACACGTCATAAATCCGCCCTGGCTGGGTCAACAGGGCAGCGAGCTTCTCAGCTTTCTCCGGAATGCGTTCGGCAGTTCCCCAGATCACTTGGCGCCCGTCGGACAACGCAACGGAGATCGAAGCTACCGTCGGGGCCGCGATCCGGGCGACTTGACCAGCCACGTCAGGACTCAGCGCGGTCAGCACCGCCAGCGCAGCTTTGGTGGCCGGATCGGTCGGCCCCGGGCTATCAACGTCGATATAGGGCAACGCCGGTGGCGGCGGAGCCGTCGCAAAGTCAACGCCGTCTCGATCATAAAGATGCGGACCGTCCGGAAAATCTTTCACCACGACAGGGACTCGCTCGACGATGGTGATCCGCAGCGCGGACGGATATTGGCGCTGCACCCGAGCGCTAGCTACCCGGCGGATCTCCGCCACTCGATCGGCGACCTGGTGAGTATTGATCTGCAGGAGCGGTGTCCCTAGTCGCACCCGCGCTGCGTCAACAACTTCGTCTTGAGTCACTGCCCCGGTACCGACAACGACAATGCGCCGCACCGACATCGTCGGCGTGAAGTACAGCACCACCACCAGCCCCGCGGTGAGTAGCGTCAAAGCCAGCCCGACGAGCAACAGCTTGAGACCCCGAACCGTACCTCGCCGAATCGGCTCAGCTGTACTGGCATCATCGGATGGAGTAATACGACGTTTGGCTGCACGGCGCGCCTGTTCAATAGCCCGGGCACGGGCTTGCCCGGCACGACGCTCGGTCCGTTCGCGCCGAGCCCGCCGACGGGCTCCCTCGCCATCTGGCTGAGCTTCGACGACGTCGGCGTCATTGACTGACTCAACGGGCATCTCGCTGGTCGGCTCGCTGACCGCCGTATCGGCTTCCGGCTCGGCCGGAAGACTCTGGGGTGGCTGGGTCACCACATCTCCCCCGGGCCGCCCGGCACGTCTTGGTGCAGCCGCATCCGCAACGCGGTGACAATCTCTTTGCCGAGCATGGTCACGTCACCCGCACCCATCGTGACAATGACATCAGCTGGTCGAGCCACCGCAGCCACCGCTTCGGCGGCAGCGGAGAAATCCGCAACATAATGTGCCGGCACAGTGATCTGGTCGACAACCAACGCTCCGCTGACACCAGCAAGCGGTTGTTCACGTGCACCGTAAACATCGAGGACAAAGACTTCGTCGGCAGCGTTAAGGGCACGACCAAACTCTGCAGCGAAAGCCTTTGTGCGCGTATATAAATGCGGCTGAAATACCACGATGCAACGACCCGTACCGCTTTGCTCCAGCACACCAGCGACCGCCGCCAAGGTCGCGCTGACCTCTGTCGGATGATGGGCATAATCGTCGAATACCCGCACCGAGCCAACCGCTCCCACCAACTCAAACCTGCGACGCACCCCCTCGAAATCAGCCAACCCATCGAGCACGGCATCAACGGGGGCACCAATTTCACGTGCCGCCAGCAACGCGCCTAGGGCGTTGAGAGCCATATGCCGACCGGGCACTGACAACCGCATCACTCTGGACTGGGCTTCACCCGCCAAGCGGATATGCGCCACCGCTCCAGTGCCATGCTGCTCCCAAGACAACAACAACCCGGTCAGCGTGTCACTGGACGACCCCGAGTCGGCGAAACCGTACCGCAACACTCGTATGCCCAAGTCAGCCGCGCGCTGACCCAACGCAGCCGCGCCAGGGTCAGCACTACAGACCACCAGAGCTCCACCGGGTGCCAGCCGGTCCACAAACGAGTCGAACACCGCGACGTAGGCGTCGGTGCTGCCGAAGAAATCCAGGTGATCAGACTCAATATTGGTAACCACCGCAACGTTGGGCGTGTATTCCAGCAACGAACCATCGCTCTCGTCAGCTTCGGCGACAAAGCAATCTCCGCTACCGTGGTGGGCGTTGGCGCCGGCCGCCCCAAGTTCGCCGCCTACCGCAAACGACGGGTCCCGCCCACAGTGCTGCAACGCCACGATGAGCATCGACGTTGTCGTGGTCTTTCCGTGGGTGCCGGTAACCATCAGTGCGGTGTAGCCGCGCATGAGTTTGGCTAAAACAACCGGACGCAGTAGCACTGGAACACCGCGGCGCCGGGCTTCGACCAGTTCGGGATTGTTTTTGGGGATAGCGGCCAAGGTGGTGACGACCGCAGTGGGACCACCGGGCAGCAGATCCAGCGAGGATGCGTCATGGCCAATCCGGATAAGCGCACCCCGCGCGCGCAATGCCCGTACCGTGCGGGATTCCTTGGCATCCGATCCGGAGACCAACCCGCCCCTATCCAGCAAAATGCGCGCAATGCCCGACATGCCAGCTCCGCCGATACCGACCAGATGAACCTGCCGCAGCTCAGGCGGTAACGGCCCGGCGTTCACCTGCTTGCCTTCCCGTCCCGCACCCCTGCCGCCACGTCGAGCACAACCTGAGCCACTCGGCCCGCGGCATCGCGATGTCCGGCCCGCGCAGCAGCCGCGGTCATCGCCTCAAGTCGAGGCTGATCGGTGAGCAAGGCAATAACCTGCCCGGCCACAACCTCCGGAGTGAGCGCCGCATCACTGACTAGTACTGCACCACCAGCGTTGATGACTGGCAAAGCGTTGAGTCGTTGCTCACCATTGCCGATGGGTAACGGCACATAGACCGCCGGCAAACCGACCGCTGACACCTCCGCAACGGTCATTGCCCCTGACCGACAGATCACCAGATCGGCGGCCGCATAAGCCAGATCCATCCGGTCCAGGTAGGGCACCGCAATATACGGTGGCTCACCCGGTGCTACCGCCCGCGGCTCGAGAGTGTTTTTTGCGCCATAGGCATGCAACACCGCAACACCGGCCGCGGCTAGCTCACCGGCCGCGCCAATGACTGCCCGGTTGATGGCAGCGGCACCTTGCGAACCGCCGAAAACCAGCAGCACCCGCGCACTCTCGGCGAAACCAAAGTGTGCTCGGGCCGCCGGACGCAGCGCCGCACGATCCAGCTCAGCGATTCGGCGACGCACAGGTATGCCGACCACCTCGGTATTGCGTAAACCCGAGTTAGGCACCGCCGACAAAATACGCTCAGCGGTGCGCGCACCAACCCGATTGGCCAGCCCAGCTCGCGCATTGGCTTCGTGGATCACCACCGGAATACGTCGGTTGGGTTGAGACATCAACGACATGCCACGGGCAGCCAGGTACGCCGGAAGCGCAACATACCCACCGAAACCCACCACCACGTCAGCCTCAACACGGTCGAGCACTGCGCGGGTTTCCCGGACCGCATGCCAGATCCGGGCCGGTAGCCGGGCCAAGTCGCCGCTGGGCTTGCGGGGCAGCGGCACCGGTGTGATGAGCTCAAGGGGGTAGCCGCGCTCAGCAACCAGGGTGGTCTCCAGCCCACGAGCGGTGCCTAAGGCGGTAACCCGGATGCTGGGATCCCTGGCGATCAACTCGTCAGCGACGGCCATCGCCGGTTCAATATGGCCGGCGGTGCCCCCCGCAGCCAACACCACAGAGAATGCGGCTGCGCCGGGGTAACGCCCAGGGCCAGCATGCGAGTCGCCAGCCGCCGTGATGACCGAGTCGTTCACCCGTAGCGTTGCCCTTCCAACGCACGAACCCGGCGAGCAGCACGCTGGCCGACGGGTCGCTGGACAGCACCCGGATGTTGAGCTCGTCGGGTCGGCCGATCGGTTTTACCCGGCCGGCCCACGCGCCCGGCCACCACCGGCGTGGTCTTGTGCAAGGCTTTTTGTGTAGCTCTGGGCGGTCCCGCACTGCGCCGCCGGCGCACCATCTCACCCCGGGGCGGCGAGTACGGCTCCGGCAGCGGCAACCGAAGCAGCCGGTTCATCCGATCGTCTCGGCCGGCACGCAACGCGGCCACCGCATCAGGTTCATGGCGAGCCGCATTAGCAACCAGACCTATCATGAAAAGCGTTGTTGCCGTTGATGTTCCACCAGCTGAAATGAGCGGCAACTGCAGGCCGGTGACCGGCAGCAAGCCCAGCACATAGCCGACGTTAGTAAAAGCCTGACCTAATATCCACATGGTTGTGGTAGCGGTAAGCAGCCGCAGAAACGGGTCGGCGGACCGGCGAGCGATCCGCATTCCGGTATAGGCGAACAACCCGAACAAGACAAGCAAGCCACAGGCCCCCACCAATCCGAGCTCCTCGCCGATGATTGCGAAGATGAAATCGTTATGGGCATTAGGCAGATAGTTCCACTTGGCCACCCCCTGGCCGAGACCGTCTCCGAAAATGCCACCGTTGGCTAAGGCAAACTTGGCCTGCCGAGACTGATAACCGGTATCTTGCGGATCCAGTTCGGGATGCAGCCATGACCTCACCCGGTCCGAACGGTAGCCGGCAGACATCGCCAGGATCGCCGCCGACATCAACCCCGCGGCCAGCGAGCTCACAAAGACACGCAAGGGCAGACCCGCATACCACAGTAAGGACAACAAGATAATGCCCAGCGACACCGTCTGGCCAAGATCTGGCTGGGCCACGATAAGCGACAAAGCAACCACCGCAGCCGGCACCAAGGGAATCAGCATCTCGCGCAACGACGCCCGCTCCATGCGGCGGGTCGCCAACAGGTGCGCCCCCCAGATCGCAAAAGCTATTTTCGCCAGCTCTGAGGGCTGCATCGAGAAACCGGCCACCACGAACCACTTACGGGAGCCGTTCGCGAGCTTGCCAATGCCCGGGATCAGCACCAAGACCAACAACACAACAGTGATGACAAATCCGCTAAAGGCAACGCGGCGAATAAATCGCACGGGTACCCGCAACGCGAAGTAGCAGGCGATAAGCCCGACAACAGTCCAGAGCACTTGTCGGGCAAAAATTGCCCAAGCCGACCCGTCATCGCCGTAGGAGCGCACACCCGAAGCCGACAGCACCATGATCAGACCGAGCGTGGTCAAAAGCCCAGCAATGGCAGTAATCAGATGAAACGACGTCATGGGTCGGTCTAACCAGGCCCCGAATCGGGTCCGCGGCCCCACCCGATGGACTAACTTGGCTACCGCTTCGGGGTTGTCCGTATTCCCGGGGACCTGATCAACGGGTTGCTCGCCGGCGGGAATGGCATCATCGCCGGCAACAACCTCAGTCGGTTCCTGTTTTCTGCTAACCCGACGTCTCAATCGGGTCAATCCGCTGCCCACCACGACCTACCGAAGCGTGGCCCGCACAGCGGCCGCGAAAGCGTCGCCGCGATCGGCATAACCGGTGAATTGATCAAAAGATGCACCGGCCGGCGCCAAAAGCACCGTGTCACCCGGCCGAGCCAGATCCCGGGCCGCGGCGACGGCCGCCCTCATCACGCGAGCGCCGACCGGCCCGTCAGCGCTGTGGACAGCTTCTAACTCAGAAGTCCCAGAATTCACATCTACCCCGTTAGACGCATCCATAACAACATCCTCACCCGTCGCAACTTGCACGACGGGGACATCGGGCGCGTGTCGCGATAACGCCTCGGCAACCTCGGCCCGATCGCGACCTATCAACACTGCACCCACCAGCCGAGGGGCGATTCGGGAAACCATCGCCTCAATGGATACACCTTTGAGCAGCCCGCCGGCTATCCAGACAACTCGCGGATAGGCCTGCACCGAGGCCTCAGCGGCATGCGGATTGGTCGCTTTGGAGTCATCCACGTAGCGGACACTCTCGGCCAGCGCCACCACTTCAGCCCTGTGCCGACCGACCCGAAACGACTCGAGCGCGGCAGCGATCGCACTGGCTGGCACATCGACGCAGCGCGCTAACGCCGCTGCGGCTAACGCGTTGAGCACCCCCACCGGACCCGGCACCGGCACTGAGGCCACCGCAGCCAGGGCCAGATCATCGGCAAAAGCGCGATCGACAAGCATGCCGTCACGCACGCCAAGTTCCCCGGTAGCTGGTTCGCCGAGCCGAAAGCCGACCCGCACCGGCGCGGGTGCAGCGCTCAACAAGGCAGCAGCACGTTCGTCATCGAGCCCAACCACGGCGACCCGCCCGTTGAGCACCCGCGACT
>JAIENC010000044.1 GCA_019751635.1 Mycobacteriaceae bacterium | reverse complement strand
GACCTCGTTGACGGGGCGCCCAAGCCGGTCTTGGAGAAGGTCGCCAAGGAGGCCGCCGAGGAGGCTAAAGCCAAGCTTGAAGCCGCCGGCGCTAAGGTCACCGTCAAGTAAGTTGTGCGCGACAACCCCTGGGGAGAGCTGATCCATGCTCCCCGGGGGTTTCGTTCGTTATAGAGATGCCAGGCGTTGGCGTACGGTCACTATGACAGTGAAAAATCAGTGTTGTAGGAGTCAACGGTGGCTGCTGGTCTCAACCCCTATCTCGAGGGTTTTCTGGCCCCGGTAAGCGCTGAAGTGACCGCTACCGACCTCAAGGTCACGGGTCATATTCCTGACTATCTGGTGGGCCGCTATCTACGTAACGGGCCGAACCCCGTCGCCGAGGTTGATCCGGCCATCTACCACTGGTTCAGCGGCGACGGGATGATCCATGGAGTTGCGCTTGGTGACGGGCGGGCCCGGTGGTACCGCAATCGTTGGGTGGCCAGTGCGGCGGTCTGCTCCGCTGTCGGTAAGCCAGTGCCCGCACGGCTAAACCCGCGGGCGGGCATGCTTTCACTGGGAGCAAACACCAACGTGGTGAGCCATGCTGGACGTACTTTGGCGCTCGTCGAAGGTGGTGTTGCTAACTACGAACTCACCGATGAGCTGGACACCGTGGGAACATGCGATTTCGCTGGCACGCTGTCTGGCGGTTACACCGCCCATCCCCACCGTGATCCGAATACCGGCGAATTGCATGCCGTGTCTTATTCTTTTCTCCGCGGGCGTACCGTCCAGTATTCGGTGATCGACACTGCTGGGCGGGCGCGACGAACGGTGGATATTGAGGTGGCCGGATCGCCGGCGATGCACGATTTTTCGTTGACTGATAAGTACGTGATCATTTACGACCTGCCGGTGACGTTTGATCCTGGACAAGTTTTACCGGTCACAGCGCCGCGTTGGTTGAGTGCGCCGGCCCGGCTGGTGTTTGAGTCGTTGTTGGGGCGGGTCCGGATGCCAAGCCCGATCACCGCCTTGATCAATCGCAATCCACGTCGCAGTTACCGCTACCCCTATGCCTGGAACCCGGGTTATCGGGCGCGAATTGGCGTTATGCCCCGCGAAGGTGAAAACCGTGATGTGCGTTGGTTTGACATTGAGCCCTGCTACGTTTTCCACCCGGTCAACGCCTACTCGGAATACCGGGACGGGGCCGAGATCCTGGTCTTGGATGTGGTCCGCTACCAGCGAATGTTTGATCGGGATTTACGTGGTCCTGGGCAGAACCTGCCTCGGCTGGACCGCTGGACGGTCAACCTGCACACCGGCGTGGTGAGCACCGAATGCCGCGACGATCGGCCACAAGAATTCCCTCGGATCAACGAAACCCGGTTAGGTAAGCAGCATCGCTTCGGCTATATCCTCGGCTTTGATGGCGGCTATTTGTCCGGCGGGGTTTCGGAGATGTCCACATCGCTGTACAAGCACGACTACCGCACCGGGTCGTGCGCGGTGGCCCCGCTCGATGGTGACCTGTTGATTGGTGAGATGTGTTTTGTTCCTACCGGAAAAGCCGATTCAGTAGAAGATGACGGCATCCTGATGGGCTACGGGTACCACCGCGGTCATCAGGAAGGTCAACTGCTTGTCCTCGATGCGCAAACTTTAGAGTCGACAGCTATTGTGCATTTGCCGCAGCGCGTGCCGATGGGCTTCCATGGCAACTGGGCGCCCGCTGACTAGCATGTCGTTATTGTTTCGTGTCGTTGTGTGCTGCGGTGCGGTGCTGTACAACCGTCGTTTCCACGGTCGACGTGCGCTACGGTGACTCATGCCTCATCTGGGTTTGGGTGGGGCAGGTGAGAAACAAGGACGTGGACGGAAGGGCTTCCCATGGGCGTGGCAATTCAGGTCGAAGCACTGACCAAGTCCTTTGGATCATCCAGGATCTGGGAAGACATCACGTTAGAGATTCCTGCCGGTGAGGTCAGTGTATTGCTGGGGCCGTCAGGTACCGGCAAATCTGTCTTTCTCAAATCGTTGATTGGCCTGCTGCGACCGGAGCGTGGCTCGATCATCATTGACGGTACCGACATTATTCAATGCTCGGCTAAGGAGCTCTACGAGATCCGCACGCTGTTCGGTGTGTTGTTTCAAGATGGCGCCCTGTTCGGTTCGATGAACCTCTTCGACAACACCGCATTTCCGCTACGTGAGCACACCAAGAAAAAAGAAAATGAGATCCGCGACATCGTCATGGAGAAGCTGGCTCTGGTCGGCCTCGGGGGTGACGAGAAGAAGTTCCCTGGCGAGATCTCCGGCGGTATGCGTAAGCGGGCCGGTCTGGCCCGCGCGTTGGTGCTTGACCCGAAGATCATCCTGTGCGATGAGCCGGACTCCGGCCTGGACCCGGTTCGTACCGCCTATCTGAGCCAACTGCTGATCGACATCAACGCTCAAATCGATGCCACCATCCTCATCGTGACGCACAACATCAACATTGCGCGTACCGTGCCGGACAACATGGGCATGTTGTTCCGTAAGCACCTGGTTATGTTCGGTCCACGCGAGGTGCTGCTCACCAGCGACGAACCGGTTGTCCGGCAGTTTCTGAACGGCCGTCGGCTCGGGCCCATCGGGATGTCCGAGGAGAAGGATGAGGCGACCATGGCCGAAGAAGAGGCCATGATGGAGGCCGGTCAACACCATGGTGGTGTGGAAGAGATCGAAGGCGTGCCGCCCCAACTGACGGTGACACCGGGGATGCCGGAGCGGCAAGCGGTCGCTCGGCGTCGAGCCCGGGTGCGAGAGATGCTGCACACGCTGCCGCCGACCGCTCAGGCGGCGATCCTGGAGGACCTTGAGGACACCCACAGTTACCCGGTACGTCAGCCCGTCGACGACTAGAACCTGTTTGCTCACTCGGTGAGATCCCCGCTAACGACCGGTATGGGGCACAGTCGGTGATTTTATGGCGGCAGTAGGGTATCGGGCGCCATGGGATCGCCGGGAAATGGTGTTGGCCGGATTATTCGCTGAAGTTCTGGGCCTGCCGCAGCTAGGCATCGATCACAGCTTCTTCGATGCGGGTGGAGATTGGTTATCCGCGGCTCAGCTGGTGCAGCGTATCCAGGCTCGCCTGGGGATCGAGATCGAAGTCCAGGCGCTCTCGAAGACACCCACTGTGGCTGGATTATCCGCATGGCTGGGTCCGCAAATCGCCCACCGGACCCGCCGCGTGTTGGCGGTTCGGGAGCGGCCGTCGCACATACCGCTGTCTTTCGCGCAGGCCTACTGGTGCGAGTGGTTCGTCGATCAATTGCAGGGACCCACTCGTGGTTTGGTCACCGCCGACGTGGCGGTGCGGATGACCGGGCACCTCGATGCGGATGCGTTGGCTGCGGCGGTGCGGGACATGGTGGTTCGCCATGAGAATTTGCGCACCGTTTTTCCCCGGGTTGGGGGAGTGCCGGAGCAGGTCGTGCTGCCTGCCGAGCAGATCGACTTCAGCTGCGGCATTGTTACGGCAACCACCTGGTCGGCGGATCGACTCCAGGATGCTATCGATGCTGTTATCGAGGAAAGATTTGTGTTGGTGGACGAGATTCCGCTGCGTGCACGACTGTTCCGGGTCGCCGAGGATGAGCATGTGCTGGTGCTGGTGATCCACCACATTGTGATGGACGGCTGGTCAGTTATTCCCTTGTTTCGGGATCTCGGCAGAGCCTATGCCAGTCGGCGGGCCGGCCAGGCCCCATCCTGGGCCGAGCCGGCGGTGCAGTATGCCGATTACACGCTGTGGCAAGGTGAATTCCTAGGGGATCCGGCAGATTCCCGCAGTGTTCTCGGTGCCCAGCTGGCGTACTGGGAACAGGCGCTGGCTGGCATGCCGGCCCGGTTGGCACTGCCAACCGACCGACCTTACCCGCTGGTTGCTGATCAACGCGGCGACTGTGTTGAGGTGGTGTGGCCGGTCGAGCTGCATCAGCGCATGGTGCGGTTGGCCCGAGAGCACACCGCGACAACTTTCACCGTGTTTCAGGCGGGGTTGACCGCGCTGTTTTCGCGGCTTTGCCGCACTACCGACGTGGTATACGGGATCACGACTTCGGGTCGCAGCGACATCGCCTTTGATGACTTGGTCGGACTGTTCATCGACGAGTTGGTGATGCGCATCGAGATCAGTGGCGATCCGACGTTCGTCGAGCTACTCGCTGTAGTGCGTGCACGTAATCTTGCTGGTTATCAGCACAAAGATGTGCCTTTCGTGGCGCTGTGTGATCGACTCAACCCAGTTCGATCCCTAGCTCAGCATCCCTTGTTTCAGGTGAATCTGGTCTGGCGGCCTGCTGCACAAGCCAACAATTGTGACGCCGACCCTAGCTGGGGTGATCTCCAGATCACCTGGTTGTACGCGAATAACGTGGCCGCCGCCCTTATGGACCTGGAGTTTCTTTTCGACGAATGCTGGGCAGCTGGTGGTGAGCCGGCAGGTATCCGTGGGGTGGTGGATTTTCGTACCGATGTTTTTGATGCGGCCAGCATCACGTTGCTTGTCGAGCGGCTTGAACAGGTACTGGTAGCGCTGAAGGCTGATCCATCGCGGCGATTGTCGTCCATCGATGGGATGGTGGCCTAGCTCGTTCAGCCAGGTTGCCGAGTAGTAAGCAGGCCGGACTCTGGGGCATTTTTGCCTAGTCACCGTAACCCCTTGACGGATGCGCACAAACCCGCCAATCTGTTGGGCAGCATGTATGCGTGGAAGAGTCCAGACGCCAGCCAGCGCCGGTATTCTGGTCACAATTAGGCCCGGTTAGTCGCGGATAGTTGAGGAATGCGCCGTCCTGCGCTAGTGTTGGACGTTGCGCTGGCTACTTCCTGCCAATCTCACCCGTAACTTGACACTGTGGTCCTTGCCTGAGTCCAGTTTCTGGCTCAGTGTCTTGCTGCCGTGTGTGAGATCTAGGTAGATCGTTCGCCGGCCGAACCGACAAATTATCGCGGCAACAGGATTCGGCGGTCGCCGGCTTCCGTTAGTCGCGTTAGGTGCTGGAAGGATGCATCTTGGCAGAGTTTCGCCAGAGCCAGAGTCGCCCGCAAAGTTCCTCTAACAGCTCCGTGCCCGGCGCACCGAACCGACTTTCTTTCGCCAAGCTCCGTGAGCCGCTCGAGGTTCCTGGTCTGCTTGACGTCCAGATCGATTCGTTTGACTGGCTGATCGGTGCCCCGGGTTGGCGGGAAAAAGCGATTTCCCGCGGTGACCTCAACCCGGTTGGTGGCCTCGAAGAGGTGCTCGCCGAGTTGTCGCCGATCGAGGACTTCTCCGGCTCGATGTCGCTGTCTTTCTCCGACCCCCGCTTTGACGAAGTCAAGGCGCCGGTTGACGAGTGCAAAGACAAGGATGTGACATACGCTGCTCCGTTGTTTGTCACTGCGGAATTCATCAACAACAACACCGGAGAGATCAAAAGCCAGACGGTGTTCATGGGTGACTTCCCGATGATGACGGAGAAGGGCACGTTCATCATCAACGGCACCGAGCGCGTTGTGGTAAGTCAGCTGGTCCGTTCGCCCGGCGTGTATTTCGACGAGAGCATCGACAAATCCACCGAGAAGACACTGCACAGTGTCAAAGTGATTCCGAGCCGCGGGGCGTGGCTGGAATTCGACGTCGACAAGCGCGACACCGTCGGTGTTCGTATCGACCGGAAGCGGCGTCAGCCGGTCACCGTTTTACTCAAGGCGCTCGGTTGGACCAGCGAGCGGATCAGAGAGCGATTTGGTTTCTCTGAGATCATGATGTCCACCCTGGAGAAGGACAGCACGGCAGGTCCGGACGAGGCGCTGCTGGATATCTACCGAAAACTGCGTCCAGGCGAGCCACCGACCAAAGAGTCGGCTCAATCTTTGCTAGAAAACCTGTTTTTCAAGGAGAAGCGCTACGACCTGGCCCGGGTGGGTCGTTACAAGGTCAACAAGAAGCTGGGGTTGAATCCCGGTAAGCCGATCACCACGTCGACATTGACCGAAGAAGACGTGGTGGCCACCATTGAGTACCTGGTGCGTTTGCACGAGGGGCAGCCGACGATGACCGCCCCCGGCGGCGCTGAGGTGCCGGTGGAGACCGACGACATTGACCACTTCGGCAATCGTCGGTTGCGTACCGTTGGTGAGCTGATCCAGAACCAGATTCGGGTCGGTATGTCCCGGATGGAGCGTGTGGTCCGTGAGCGGATGACCACCCAGGACGTTGAGGCGATCACACCGCAGACGCTGATCAACATCCGGCCGGTGGTTGCTGCCATCAAGGAGTTCTTCGGCACCAGCCAGCTCTCCCAGTTCATGGACCAAAACAACCCGCTGTCGGGTTTGACCCACAAGCGTCGGTTGTCGGCGCTAGGCCCGGGTGGTTTGTCCCGTGAGCGTGCGGGCCTGGAAGTCCGTGACGTGCACTCGTCGCATTACGGGCGGATGTGTCCGATCGAAACGCCGGAAGGCCCCAATATTGGTCTGATTGGCTCGTTGTCGGTGTACGCGAGGGTCAATCCGTTCGGTTTCATCGAGACGCCGTACCGCAAGGTGGTGGACGGCGTCGCCACCGACGAGATTGTTTACCTCACCGCTGACGAAGAGGACCGTTACGTCGTGGCGCAGGCCAACTCGCCGACCGATGCGGATGGCCGATTCACCGAGGACCGTGTTCTGGTCCGACGTAAGGGCGGCGAGGTGGAGTACGTGTCCTCGCTGGTGGTCGACTACATGGACGTTTCGCCGCGCCAGATGGTGTCGGTGGCCACGGCGATGATCCCCTTCCTGGAGCATGACGACGCTAACCGGGCTCTGATGGGCGCCAACATGCAGCGTCAGGCTGTTCCGTTGGTGCGCAGTGAGGCGCCATGGGTGGGCACCGGTATGGAGTTGCGGGCTGCTATTGATGCCGGTGATGTGGTGGTCGCCGACAAGAGCGGCGTCATCGAGGAGGTGTCAGCCGATTACATCACGGTGATGGCTGATGACGGCACCCGGCAGACGTATCGGTTGCGCAAGTTCGCCCGCTCGAATCACGGCACCTGCGCTAACCAGAGTCCGATTGTGGATTACGGGCAACGGGTTGAGGCTGGCCAAGTGGTTGCTGACGGTCCATGTACCGCCGACGGCGAGATGGCGTTGGGCCGCAACTTGTTGGTGGCGATCATGCCGTGGGAAGGCCACAACTACGAGGACGCGATCATCCTGTCGAATCGCCTCGTTGAAGAGGACGTTCTC
>JAIENC010000231.1 GCA_019751635.1 Mycobacteriaceae bacterium | reverse complement strand
GAGGAGCAGGACGCAAAGATCGTCAAGATCCGCGGCCGGGGCACCTCGATGGCGGGCTACCACTTTCAAACCGCGCTGCCCCAGCTCAGGCTGGATGGTCAGCTGGTAGGGGTGGGTGAAGCGGCCACCGCGATCACCGAGATAGCAGGTCAAGCGGGCGCGGCTGCCCAGGTCCGCATGCTGCCGGCCATGGTGTCGATACAGGAGGTTCAGCAGCTGTGGCAACGGCGTGGCCACGGTCAGCCGGGCCAGGTACCGTTCGGCATTTCAGAAGTCGGACTGCTGCCCGCCGTGGCCGATTTCACCGCCTCGTCGCATTTCTTGCTCGCCGGGCGACCCGAGTGCGGGTTGTCGACCGGGCTGGCCACCCTGGCACGCGGGGTGATGAATGCCTACACCCCCGAGCAGGCACAGATCTATGTGGCCGACCCTCACAACGGACTACTGCAGGTCGTCCCCGAGGGAGCCCATCTGGGCGCCTACACACATCGGGAACGCCAAATCCGCGACATGGCCGTGCAGGTGGCCGCCATCCTGGAAAGCCGACTGCCGGGCGAAGAGATCACCCAGGCCGAGCTAGCCGCAGGCGTTCAACAATGGTCAGGACCAGAAATCTTCGTCTTCATAGATCGAGAAGAAACGATCCAAAGCTGGGACCGCGGCGGCTGGCAGGAAGGAACGGGATACCCGCTGGAGCCGCTAATCGCGTTCGTGGAGCGCGGCCGTGAGGTCGGGCTGCACTTAATCGTGTCGCGGCGCCTCACACAGTGGGGCCGGGCCGCACTTTCCCCACTGGTAGGCAGGCTTTTGCAAGTCAAGGTTGCCACTGTGGTGATGGACGGTGACCGCGCCGAAGGAGCAATCATCGGTGACACGAAGGCAGCAAAGTTTCCGCCAGGACGCGGCATCTACGTTACCGACAAACTGGTAGCCCCGGTGCAGATAGCAGTGGCGGAACGCTGAACCACGATGAAGCGGCAACTACCGTGTGGCGGCCGAGGTCGAGGCGGAGCGTTTGGATCGGGGGCTGTCCAAACACGAGCTGGGCAAAATCGCGCGGTATCTCGCCCAGTGTCACGGCTGATTAACCACGCAGTGGCGCCTGTTCGCATGGCCACTCTGGATCACATCGGCGGGGCCTTGGGATGGGAGCCAGGTATACACGGCTGCCCAGATGGGTCGGCATGCCGAATAACGCGACTCACGGACGAAGACGCTGCTACCTGCGACAAGCCGACCATCCGGTGGTTTGGCGTGACGCAGCAAACGATACGGTTTGCGTCGTGACCACGGTAATCATGCAGCATGATATGCGTAATGAGCAGGGCAGATGAGCACTGATGGCGCAGTTCAGCAATGGCTATTGAGGCACGGCGCTGACTCCATCGCCCATCCCGGTGGGACATTGTTTGATCACCTCAGCCGCGTTGCTGCTCGACTGGCCGAGTGGAAAGCGCCAGACGAAGTGCGCGTCGCCGGGCTATGCCACGCGGCATACGGGACCGACGGTTTTGCTACTGCGTTAATCGGGCTGACGGATCGTATCGAGCTGAGAAAACTCATCGGTGTTCGAGCAGAACACCTCGTCTATCTCTACGGCAGCTGTGTGCGGGCGACGGTTTACCCCCAACTGAACAATCACGCAGCCGTCAGCTTCGCAAACCGATTCACCGGCGAAATCGCCCCCGCACCAGCGGCAGACACCAGGGCATTCGTAGAGATTACTGCCGCAAACGAAATCGACGTGATGCTACATAATCAAGACCTGGCCGATAGGCATGCCCAATCTCTTTACGAACTATTTTCATCTGCGCGCCATTGGCTATCAGCAGAAGGATGGCAAGCGTGTTCACTCCTGCCTACATTGCCCGGGCGAGATCTGCGAAAGACCCACTCAACGACTTCGGTTGGCAATCACAGCAACGAGGAGATAACGCCATGGGAGCCCTAGTTCGGGTAGGGCAGGTTCAATCAGAGGTGGATGGCTCGATCGGCTCCACGCTAACGAAGGCTGCAAGGTCGGCCACGTTCCGGTGTCCGTCGTAAGCCCGCAGCAGCTCGATATAGCGTGTTTTGTCAAGCTCCCAGTCGTATTGCAGTTCGGATGGATCCTGAGCTGCCGCGAACACCAAATCGGCGAGAAACCTTGTGGTGCGCCCGTTTCCGTCGGTGAATGGATGGATCCGCACGGTCTCGGCGTGCACGGCGATACCCAGTTGCCGCGGTGTCCAGTCGTCGGTGTGCTCCCATCGGTAAGCGATGGTGTCAAGTGCGTTTCGCAGCTCAACGGCAATTTGCTCCGGCGCGACGCCGATATTGAGTTCTAATCGCCGCCACCGTCCGGCCCAGCTCCACACTGGACCGAACATTTGCGTGTGGAGCTTGCGGACGAAGTCGTCGCTGAGAAGCTCGTCGAGGGGCAACGAACCGTCGAGCGCCGGCGGCATCAATTCATCGAACACTTGGTCTTGAAGGCCTTGTTCGAGGTCATAGATGGCAGCGTGCGTGATGGGTTTGCCCAGGATGTCGAGAACCGCGGGTAGCAGCGCGGTGAGTTCGTCATGCGGCAGTGGGGTCTCACCGTAGCCGGGTGTCAGCGGCATCAGCGCTTAAGGGCGCTGCTGTTTCGCGATGTAGGCCTGCACGGTGTCTGACCGTATGTAGCCAGTGGGAACCACCCGGCCCTCCAACTTGGCCGAGGCTTTCGTGGCGCGCACTCCCGCCTTCTTGACGGCAGCCATCGACACCACCACCTTCTTGCGCGCGCGGCGTTCCACGACTACACCTCCGCAAAGCTTCGACAGGACTTCATATTACTGCCAACCGTCGGTGACCTTGGCGGCCTGGGGATGCGTTCGGGTGGATTTCGGAACGTGTGTTCGTCCTGTGGCGGTTCGGTGGGGTCATCGTTGAGCATGAGCTAGCTCCCGGTTCATGGTCATGATCGGGTCGGCTAGTCGTTGTTTGGCGCGGGTCTGTTGAATGCTGTGTCGTGCAGCGGAAATGAATTCCTTGACGGTCGCCAGCGTATGCCTGGGTTGATCCCAGATGGCGTGGGCCGTGGCTCGCAGCGCCAGCGCCGGGGTGTGGAGCGTTGAGGGTGGTATGTCGTGGTTGAGGACCTGAAAGAACGCTTGGGTGGCGGCGGGGTTGATGCTGATCTCGCGAAGCAGACTGTTCTTCCAGGGTGTGGCTGGGCCGGGGGTGCCCATGCGGGCTGCGTGCCAATACATTTCGTAGGCATCGTGGTCACGCCAGCGCCACCACTGTTGCATCGCAACATCGAGTCCGTCGCCGGCTAGGCCGTGTTCGATGCTGTGCGCTAGTTGTTGTGCTTGGCGTAGCGCGTCGGAGATGCCTTGGCCGGGTGTGAAGTCTTTGAAGTGTCCGGCGTCGCCGACGGGAACCCATCCGGGGCCGGCGGATTGGCGGAAGTAGCCGTGCCATTTGGTGAATACCCGCAGCGGTCCGACCCGTTTGGCGTCTGCCATGAGGTCGGCCAGTTCGGGCCACTGCCGCAGGGCGTTGGTGAAGAATGTGTCGCGGTCAGCCTGGAATTCGTGGATGCGAGATTGGTCCGGGGCGATTGCAGCCATGTACAGGTCGCCGTCGGTGGGTCCGGCGAGGTATCCCATGTCTTTCATCCGGCCGAACCAAGCTCGGTCTGTGCGATCGACTCCTTCGAAATAGCCCCACGCCGCCATTCGGCCGGGCGGGGTCACGTCGTATTCCTGCGCGCCGACAGTCCTGGCGACGGTGGAGTGTCGCCCGTCGGCGCCGACGACCAGTCGGGCATGGATGGTGCCCTTGTCGGTGTGCACGCCGGTTACGTGGTCCCCGTCGCGCAGTAGCCCAGTCACCCTCGTGCCGGTTCGCACCTCGGCGCCGGCGGCGCCGGCGGCCTCGACGAGTAGCACGTCGAGGGTCAGACGTCGCATGCACAGCACCGGATGATCGGCCGGGTCGGCGACGGTGGTGTGTATGCGGACGTCGTCGCTGGCCACGGTGGCATGGTGCAGCGGGGCGGCACCTACGCCGATCAGGGTGTCCAGCACGCCGAGTTCGTCAAGGATGGCCACACCGCATCGCTGAATGATGTGCGTCGACGGTGTTTCCGAAGGAAAGCGGGCCCGATCGAGGACACAGACTTTTAGCCCGCGGCGAGCGAGCATGGTCGCCAAAGGTGAGCCGGCGCAGCGCGCTCCGACAACAACGACGTCGAAGGATTCCATGGCGTTCTCCTCGTTTCGGTTGGCTGCACAGCATCGGCGTTCTTATTAATACCACATGATTCTCTTAATATTCTTAATCTTTTGGTGCGGTGGCCGTATGCCGAAACAGGAAAGGCCAGTCCAGCTGACGAACGTTGCGGCGCCGTGGGGCCTCATGCTGGAGCCAGCGCCCGTACCTGTTCACGACAGATGATGGTTCAAATATCTAATATGACTTTGCTAACGCCTCGGCCTGGAATTGCGCGATGACGGCTGGTTGGCACCCTTCTGTGACGTGCCCAAACAGCCGATAACGGGGGTGGAGGCTATTCGAGCAGTTGCATCGACAGGGTGCGGCGAATTGTGATGAATGTGTCGTTGTCGGTGTTGCTGGTCGTTTTGCGGGTTTAGGCTCGGGTGAAGTGTCGCCGAGCTGAGCGGAGGGACCCGCGAATGTTCATTGAAACACCTGTTGTTGCTGCGCAGGGGGCATCTGAGGCGGTCGGGGCTGCGGTTACCGGTGCGGTATTGGCCGGATCTGCCCCGGCGCTGGGTGCGGTGATGCCGATGGGCGGTGAAGAAGTGTCGGCGATATTCGCTCAGGCGATCGCCGCGCATGCGGCGCAGTATTTAGCAGCGACTGGGGTAGGGGTGACGCAGCGAGGTTTGTTTGCTGCGCAAGTCGCTACCTCGGCAGGGGTCTACGCGGCCAGCGACGCGTTATCGCAGGCCGCGTTGATGCTATAGGCGACCAACAGATGTATTGGGGAATTCCGCCGGAGATCAACGCGTTCCGCCTAACCATGGTGGGGGCGGGCCCGATGGCGCATGTTCCTCAGGTTGCCGGTTATCAGGCTGTGGCAGCCACTCATGCGCAGCAGGGTGCGCAGATGGCGATGACGGCGGCGGCGACTAGCCCGTCATTTGACGGTGTGGGTGGCACGGCGATGATGGATGCTGCGCTGCCGGCGGCGGCCTGGATCAGCACGGCCGGTGCGCACGCCGAAATGGCTGCCGCAACCATTCAAGCCGGAATTGATGGTTATGCGGCCGCGGTGGTGGCGACGGTCCCACATCTAGTGGTGGTAGCGAATCGGGTTCGCGAGGCCACGCTGGAAGCGACCAATCTTCTCGGCCAAAACACCCCGGCCATCGTTGAGGCCAACGCTGAGTACGCCGAATTCTGGGGGCAAAACGCCGGCGCAATGATGGGCTATCTGGCCACGGTGACCGGCCTGCTGGGGTCGTTGTCGGTCCCGCTGGCGCCGGTACCGATGGGGGCCAATCCGCTGGGTATGGCGGCTGGCGTGGCGGCGGTTGCAGCACAAGGCGCGGCGTTGGGGGCCCAGGCGCTGTCGGCAGGGTTCTCGCAGGGCACTTCGGCGGCGTCGGGTGTCGGCGCGGGCGTGACAGCGGGCGTGGCGTCGGCGGCCCAGGGCGCCGGCCAGGCCGGTAGCGGCCAACCGCAGCCCGGATCCCCGACGGCGGCTTCCCCCGCGGGTAAGGCCGACGGCAGTGAGTTGCTGGGGTCGGCTCAGGCGATGATGGGCCCGGCGATGTCAGCGCCGTCCACGCTGGAGTCGGCGGTCTCTGAGCCGCTGTCACAAGCGGGGCAGTTGCCCTCAATGCTGGGTGGGCAGTTCGGTGGTCTGATGAGTCCGGCGCTATCGGCGGCGACCGGCGGGTTAGGCGGCGGCCCAGGAGTCGGTCCGGGCAGCTTGGGCTCGGGTTCGCCGTGGTCTGGTCTTAGTAGCGCGAACGGCGGCTATGCCGGGGGCGGGTCGGCGGTCAGTGCTGCATTGACGAAGCCGTCGGCCGGGGCGGGTATGGCCGGACCGGTGGGCCTACCGGAGGGTTGGTGGAACAACGCCAGCGGGGAGATCGAGCCCGAGGCGGATATGCCGGCGGCCGGAGTGCGGGGTGCAGCAGCGCCGTCGTCGAGTGCGATGGGCCCGGGTATGTGCGGCATGCCTGCCGCTGGGGAGCGGTCGCGCCGGTCGGTCTCGCGTGATGTCGCCGACGCCGATAAGTCAGTTGTGCTCGACGGTCTCGGTGATGCGGTACCGGTTTTCACCGACAACGGGGTCGTTTATGCAGATGGTCAGGGGGTGTGATCCTCGGCAGGGGCACGAGGAGGACAAACACCAAATACGTTGAGAAAAGGGAGTTTCAAGCATGGCACTCAACACCGATACGGCCCGGCTGATGTCGGGTGCGGCGCAGATGGAGACCATCGGCAACGATGTGCTCGGCGCGTTGGGCCGCTACGTGGCAATGAATCAGAACCTGACCGGTACTGGATTCGCCGGTAACGCCGCGTTGGCATCGTTGGCCACCAGCGAGGATGTGGCGACAACGGGGCGTCAAGTCGGTGCCCGTTTTCAGGCGGTCATCGACATGATCAAGCGTTCGGCGCAAGAGTACGAGCACATGAACGAGCAGAACCGTTCCACCTTGTCGAACATTTCCCAGACGTAATCGGTTGTATCCCATCGTGATTGAAGGAGATTGTTGAGATGTCAATGCGTTATGACCATCCGATGATGGCTGACCACGTTGCGGCTCAAGGCAACCTGGTGGCGCACATGAATGATCTGCGTCAGCAGGCGATCAATGTGCTCAACAACCTGGCCGAGATATGGACCGAGCACGGCTCCAACGCCTACCAGGCGTGCCACCAGCAGGTGGATATGGCCTTTACCCAAGTATTTCAAACGATTCAACGGCACGGGACCGCGATCGGCACGGCGTCGACCAACGCCGGGACCACCGATCACAGTGTCGCCGCGGGATTCCAATCGATTTGAGCACCGTGGCCGTCGGGGCGCGGCTGTCCACCACATCGGAAGGACTGTGGCTTATCGCCGCGCTTGCTGGTGTGAGTCGGGTGCCGGCGGTGCTGAAAGTGCGCCCGGTCGGCGACGTTGACGGCATCTTGGCCGAGCATCCCGGGCTGGCCGTGCTTGAGGAGGCCGGGATCTATCACGGCGGCGTTCT
>JAIENC010000205.1 GCA_019751635.1 Mycobacteriaceae bacterium | reverse complement strand
GAGGGCCGGCAGCACCACCGAGATCGTCCGCCCAGCCTTGGCCGCCTCTAGCTCGGCGATAGTCCAGCTGGGACGAGTCCAACTACGCTCGGATAGCCATCTGTCGCGCGGCGAGGTGAGGGCCCCGCCAGCATCGAGTTCGCTGGTAACCAGGTCAGATGCTGTCATGCCAAGCCCCTCACCGTGCGTGTCGGCGGGCGCCTGCCCAGGATCGAAGACACCATCTCGAGCACTCGGCGGGTTGCAGCAACTTCGTGCACGCGGAACATCTGCACCCCAGCGGCCGCAGCCAACGCGGTGGCCGCCAACGTGCCCTCCAGTCGTTCGGTCAATGCCACGCCCAAAGTCTCCCCGACGAAGTCCTTGTTGCTCAACGCCATCAGCACTGGCCACCCGGTCTTAACCAGATCTTCGACATGACGCAACAACGCCAGTCCATGGAAGGTGTTTTTGCCGAAATCATGAGTCGGGTCGATCAGGACTCGGTCCCGAGCTACCCCGGCCGCGACCGCTCGTTCGGCGGCAGCGGTGACCTGGCTAATCACGTCGTCAACCACCCCACGCGTGCTCGTACCGTAATTCACCCGGAACGGTCGGGTGCGTGGCACCGCGCCGCCGGTGTGCGCACATACCAGGCCCGCCCCGTACTCCGCGGCGATCTGGGGAAGTTCAGGGTCGATGCCGGCCCAGGTGTCATTGATCAGATCCGCTCCAGCCTGGCACGCTTGCCGAGCCACCGCTGAACGCCATGTGTCAACGCTAATCAGCTGCTCAGGATAGGCGTCCCGGAGCCATTCGATAAAGGGCACCACTCGGGCGGTCTCGGCGCCAGCATCAACGTTGCTCCCTGGACCTGCTTTTACTCCGCCGATATCAATAACGTCGGCGCCTTCAGCGATGGCCCGGTGCACCGCGGCCTGCGCCGCAGCGTCACTAAAGGTCGCCCCGCGGTCGTAAAACGAATCCGGGGTGCGGTTCACGATCGCCATAATCAGGGGGCGATCCCTGGCGACCGGACGACCGCATAAAGTCGACCGTTCCGCGATAGTCACCGCACCTGATCTCCTGATTCGCTTCGACAAAGTCCGTGGCCAGCCTAGCCCGGTACGGCCTAGCGCGCCGACACTGCAAAGAGGTACACGACACGCCGAACGACTTCGCGGTGGTTTCAATCTCGAGAAACCGTCCGTCAAGCAACCTTCGCGCCAGGCGCACATGCCGCTACTGCGATCTCCAACTCGCCAGCCACCACCAGGCGTTCCATCGCCTCCTGAGCGACATAACCGGCATTGACCAGATCCTGCATCCAGGACAACAACCCGTTGTAATGCCCGTGTGAGTTCAATAACACTACCGGCTTCTCATGCATGCGCAGATTGCCCTTGGTCCACACATCAAGCAGCTCGTCCAAGGTGCCAATCCCCCCGGGCATCGCAATGAACGCGTCGGCGCGAGCTTCCATGATCCGCTTACGCTCTCCCATTGTTTCAGTGATGATCAGCTCATCAGCGTCATGATCAGCCAGCTCGCGGTGTACCAACATGCGCGGAATCACACCCACCGTCCAACCGCCACGAGCCCGGGCCGCCGACGCCAGCACCCCCATGGCCGACACGTTTCCACCGCCCCAGACCAACGTCCAACCACGGTCCGCGATGGCCTCGCCGAGAGCGGTTGCCAAAGCAAGCAGCTGCGGATGAGTGGATCGGGCAGCGCAGTACACTGCCACCGCCCATTGGTTTGGTTCTCGATCCCGGTACGGCTGCATACTTGGAAAAATAGTCGATATCGCCTTATCGCTAGGCAGCCGGCGCTGCTCGCAATAAAATCCGCCGGGTGCCGATTCGGTGGAACGTCCCCCAACACGCGACCGCCCTAGCCCGGCTAGACGCTAGCCTTGACCGGAAAATTTCCGCGGGCCGGCCAGGCGCCGTAGTACTCGGAGCGGACGGTATCGGCAAATCCACGCTGGCTCGATTGGCCGCCGACCATATTCACCAACGCCATCGGCGTATGGTCGTCCGCTGGGTCACCGGCACCCCGACTGAACGCGTAGTCCCATTCGGGGCGTTCAGCCATCTGGTTGACATCGCAGACATCGGGAAGCCGGCCGCTCTGTTACGGGCGGCTCGAGCGTCTTTGAGTCACCCAGATCGGCCCAACGACCTACTGCTCATTGTTGATGACGCCCACAATCTCGACACTTTGTCGGCAACGCTGGTGTACCAGTTGGCATTGGCCGGCACGGCCCGAATGATTGTTACTGCCCGCGGCCCGGATTGCACAGCGATGCCCGAGGCTATCGCCGCTTTATGGACCGACGGACTGCTGGAGCGAATTGATATTGAGCAGTCAAGCGCAACGACGAACCCCACCGAAGTTGACGAATTCCTTGCCGCGCTGCCGGTCGCAGCACGATCGGTGCTGGATTATCTCGCCGTCCACGAGCCGCTGAGCCTCGGCGATCTGACCGCTTTAGCGGGCGACGGTGCGGTCAAGCAAGCCGAGGACTGGGGTGCAGTAGAAACCCGGGTGCGTGGCGGGCGTGAAGACGGCCCCGTGGTGTACACCGCCCACCCGCTGTTTGCGCAGCGAGCACACGCCGCACTGGCCGGTCTTAGCGATGGCGGCGTGCGACGACGGCGCACTGAGCTAGTCACCTTGCTATCGCAACATCCCACCGATCACCTCAGCGACCGGCTGCGACTGGCCTCGTTAGCACTAGACAGCGATGCTCCACAGCCAACAAGCGAGGTGATTTTCGCTGCCCACCAAGCGCTACGGCTGGGTGACGCCGCCCTTGGCGAACGACTGGCCCGGTGGGCATTGGCCCGCTCCGAGGACCTCACCGCACGATTACCGCTTGCCCACGCCCTGGCCTGGCAGGGCCGCGGCCGCGACGCCGAAGCGGTGTTGGCCGCTGTCACACCCGCCGAGTTGGCGGAACCAGAGCTGATGGCCTGGACGCTGCTGCGAGCAGCCAATCAGTTCTGGATGCTGAGCCAGCCAGAACGGGCAACCGCGTTTCTGCAGACCATCCGCAAACGCATCACCGATGCTGGCCCGCGCAGCACCCTGGACGCGCTCAGCGCCACATTTGCCATGAACGCCGGCAACGTCGCGCATGCCGTTGATATCGCCAGCGAGGTGTTGACCTCGCCATCAGCCGAGGATCAAGCGGTGGCCTGGGCTGCCAGCGCAGCCACCTTGTGCGCGGCACGCCAAGGTCGGTTCGACGACGTCGAAGCACTCGCGCAGCGCGCTGTCGACGCCGAGCACCCCGGTTTGCTGCGCTTCACGACTGGGCTGGGCCAAACCACCGCGCTGCTGCTGACGGGGCGACTGGATCAAGCACGCGAGCTCGCTCAGCAATTCACCGACTTCGCCGAACTACAACAGCCCGGCCGGGCAATTGGCGAGGTGTTATTAGCGCAAGTGCTGCTTGCCTGCGGCGAATTCGATTACGCAGCAACATTACTCGGCCCAGCTGCAGCTATTTTGGAGCGCACCGGCTACTCCTGGGGGCCACTGTCACTGATGCTGCTCGCCACCGCACTGGCTCAACAGAAAGACACCGCCGCCGCAGCAAAAGCCTTGAGCAGAGCCGAATCTCGGCACGGAACCAAGTCAGCATTATTCAGTTCAGAACTCGGTGTGGCTCGGGCCTGGCAACTGGCGGCCATGCGTGATTCGCCCGGGGCGGTGACCGCCGCCCGTGACGCCGCCCGCATGGCTGAACGTGGCGGGCAGCCGGCGATGGCGTTACGCGCCTGGCAGGAAGCCGTGCGACTCGGTGACACCCATGCGGTAGAGCCGCTGACCCGGTTGTGCGGGGAAGTCGACTGCGTGGTGGGCCGAATCGTGCTGGCTCATGCCCAAGCCTTGGCCGCCGGTGACGACGTAGCACTGCGAGCGGTCGCAGCGAACTGGGCCGAGGTCGGCATGCAGGCAGTCGCCGCCGATGCCGCAGCACAAGCGCAGCTAATCGGTTAAATAGCCGCGCAATGTGTCTACCGCGGCAGTGATCTGGGCAACCGGCACCCGTTCGTCACGGCAATGCGCCAGATTCGGATCACCCGGTCCATAGTTCAGCGCCGGGATACCCAAAGCTGCGAACCGCGCGACATCAGTCCAACCATATTTCGCCCGGACCCGTCCAGCTGCAGCATCAACCAGCGCCCTGGCAGCAGGCTCAGACAAGCCAGGCAAGGCACCGGCCGCGACGTCAACTTCTTCGATGCGCACGTCGAGCCCGTCGAACACCTCCCGCACATGCTGCAGCGCATCCGCTACTGACCGGTCCGGGGCAAAACGGTAGTTGACGGTTACCGAAGCCGCATCGGGGATGACATTGCCGGCAACCCCTCCGCCGATCCGCACCGCCGACAACCCCTCGCGGTAACAACAACCATCGATGTCGACAGTGCGCGCCGCATAACCCGCCAAGCGGTCCAGCACCGCAGCTAACTTGTGAATCGCGTTATCCCCCATCCACGAGCGCGCCGAATGCGAACGGGTCCCTGCTGTGTGAATGACTACCCGCAATGTGCCCTGGCAACCCGCCTCGATATAACCGGCGGTGGGCTCGCCGAGAATGGCTACATCAGCGACCAGCCAACCCGGCAGTTCACGTTCGATACGGCCCAAACCATTTGCTGCCGAATCGATTTCCTCGCAATCATAAAGCACCAGCGTGAGATCGTATTGCGGTTCCAGCACGCTAGCGACCAGATGCAAAAAGACCGCGTCACCAGATTTCATGTCCACGGTGCCGCAACCATGCAGCAGATCACCTTCTGGGCCGGTCGAACGATGGCTGGGCAGGTTGTCCGCCGCAGGAACAGTGTCCAGATGCCCGGCCAGCAGCACCCGCGACGGCCGCTGCAAGCGGGTGCGGGCCAGCACCGCATTGCCGCTGCGGATGATCTCCAGCCCGGTGGTTTGGGTGCGCAGCGCAGCCTCCACCTCGTCGACAATGCGCGCTTCAGCCCGGGACTCGCTAGGGATATCAACCAGTGCAGCCGCCAACTCGATCGGATCCCCGCCTAAGTCCAGCACGCTGCCAGCGTAGTGGGTCCCCTTCCGCGCCTTTCTTGCGCGACCAGACGCAAAAGCTCCTTCTTACCCGGCGTGTCGAGGGCTTTTGCGTCTGCTCGCACGGGAAAAGTACGGTAGCCAGCGTGACAGCAGCGGTAGGCATTGGACTTGCGACACTGGCAGCCAACGGATCAGTTCTGGACACCTGGTTTCCCGCGCCGGAGTTAACTCCGACGCCGACCGAGGTGGGCACCAGCGGCACCACTCGGCTGTCAGCAGGTGAGACTCCTGCCGACCTGGCTGCACTGCTGGGTCATGATCAGGACCGCGACACCGAAACCGTGGCCGTCCGCACGGTGATCGGCTCGCTCGACGCCGCCGCTGCCGATGCTTATGACGCCTACTTGCGGCTGCATCTGCTGTCACATCGGCTGGTGGCGCCACACGGTCTCAACACCAGCGGTTTGTTCGGCATCCTGACCAACGTGGTGTGGACCAATCACGGACCATGCGCGGTAGCGGGTTTCGAAATGGTGCGGGCGCGGCTACGCCGCCGCGGACCTGTCACGGTCTACGGAGTGGACAAGTTTCCGCGCATGGTCGACTACGTGGTGCCAACCGGGGTGCGTATCGCCGACGCCGACAGGGTACGGCTCGGCGCCCACCTGGCGCCAGGTACCACGGTCATGCACGAAGGTTTTGTCAACTACAACGCCGGAACTCTGGGCGCTTCGATGGTGGAGGGTCGCATCTCGGCCGGCGTTGTCGTGGGCGACGGTTCAGACATTGGCGGTGGAGCGTCGATCATGGGCACGCTATCTGGCGGTGGGACACAAGTGATTTCACTGGGAAAGCGCTGCCTGCTCGGCGCCAATGCCGGGCTCGGTATCTCGTTGGGCGACGACTGCATTGTCGAGGCCGGCCTCTATGTCACCGCGGGTACCAAAATCACCACGCCCGACGGCAGCCAGCGCAAAGCCCGCGACCTGTCCGGCGCCAATAACCTGCTGTTCCGCCGTAACTCGGCGACCGGCGCCGTCGAAGCGGTTGCTCGGGCCGGTCAGGGCATCGAGCTCAACGAAGACCTGCACGCCAACTGAACTGGTGCCGCGACGGCTCAGCCCTCAGCGAGCAGCTGTTTTTTGAGGACTTTACCCAGCGCATTACGCGGCAACTCCGCCACTACCCGAACTTCACGCGGCCGTTTATGCACCGAAAGTTGTTGGGCTACATAATCAATCAAAACTGCTCCGTTGTTTTGCAGCGGACCGACAACGAAGGCGACTATCCGCTGGCCCAGGTCGTCGTCGGGCATCCCGACGACTGCCGCCTCCTCGACATCTGGGTGACCTAGCAGCGCCATCTCAATTTCACCGGCGCCGATCCGATATCCCCCCGATTTGATCAAGTCCACCGATTCCCGACCCACAATGCGGTGCATGCCGTCACTGTCGATGACGGCGACATCACCAGTGCGATACCAACCTTCGGCGTCGATGACCTCCGCGGTGGCGTCGGAACGGTTGAGGTAACCACCAAAGAGCGTGGGAGTGCGTACCTGGAGCCGCCCCACGGTTTCGCCGTCGCGACGCACCGGACTCTCCTGCTCATCGACCAGCCTGGTCTGCACATCCCTAAGCGGTAGCCCGACCCAACCCGGCCGACGCGTGCTATCCGGCCGACTGGACAAGGTAATCAGGGATTCGGTGCTGCCATAGCGCTCAACCGGCAGGTGCCCGGTTAGCTGAGCCAACCGCTCAAACAGGGGGGCCGGGAGCGGGGCGCTTCCGGAGACCAGTAACCGCGCGGATCGCAGCGCCTGGGCAGCGGCATGGTCTGCGACCACGCGTGACCACACCGTCGGGACACCGAAATAGAGGGTGCCCCCGGCTGCCGCGTAGGCCGCTGGGGTGGGTTTCCCGGTGTGGACAAAGCGGTTTCCCACACGCAACGAACCGAGCAGACCTAACACCAGGCCATGAACGTGATAGAGCGGCAAGCCATGCACCAAAATGTCGTCAGCTGTCCACTGCCAGATCTGAGCTAACGCATCTAAGTTGGTGG
>JAIENC010000280.1 GCA_019751635.1 Mycobacteriaceae bacterium | reverse complement strand
GACGTCACGCATCGCCTCTTCAATGTCGGCAAGCAACTCGTCAACTGGTGCAGCAGTTTCGCTCACCATCTACCTCCACGATCGAGTGGTCGTTTTTCAGGACGGCGCCGGCCTGCGCCAATGCATCTTTAAGCGCTAGCCAACCCAGCAACGCGCATTTCACCCGCGCTGGGTACTTGGCAACTCCAGCGAACGCAATGCCGTCACCGAGGACATCCTCGTCCCCAGCAATGCTTCCCCGCGAGGACACCATGTCAGTGAAAGCGCCGATAACCGTCAGCGCCTGCGCCACGCTCTGACCGATCAGCAGTTCGGCCAGTACCGAGGTCGACGCCTGGCTGATCGAACATCCTTGCCCGTCATAGGAGATATCGGCCACCTGGTCGCCCTGCTCGGTCAACGCCACCCGCAAGGTGATCTCGTCCCCGCAGATCGAATTGACGTGAAAGACCTGCGCGCCGAACGGCTCTCGCAGACCGCGGTACTGGGGGCGCTTGTAATGATCCAGGATCACATCCTGATACATCTGCTCCATACGCATGATCAGGCTCTCCCGAAAAAGTCGACGGCACGTTGCACACCAGCCACTAAACGGGCCACCTCGTCGAGGGTGTTGTATACCGCAAAGGAGGCCCGGGCCGTAGCCGTCAAACCCAACCGACGGTGCAACGGCAATGCGCAGTGGTGGCCTACCCGCACAGCCACTCCTTCATCGTCAAGTATCTGACCGACGTCATGGGCGTGCACACCATCCACTACAAAAGACACCGGAGAACCGCGGTCCGCCATGGAGACGGGTCCAACAATGCGCACCCCAGCAATACCGGTCAGCCCAGCGATCGTCGCGGCAACCAGCTCATGTTCATGAGCTTGCACAGCATCCATCCGCAGAGCAGCCAAATATCGTGCCGCGGCAGCCAGTCCCACCACCTGTGAAGTCATTGGGGTGCCAGCCTCAAACCGCTGCGGCGCCGACGCGTAGCTGCTGGATTCCATGGTCACCGTTTCGATCATCGACCCACCGGTGAGGAATGGCGGCAGCACCGACAGCACCTCGCGACGACCATAAAGCACACCAATTCCATTGGGACCCAACATCTTATGGCCGGAGAAAACTGCGAAGTCCACATCTAGTGCGTGGAAATCAACCGGCTGGTGCGGCACCGATTGGCAGGCGTCCAGCACCGTTAACGCACCCACCGCCTGGGCGCGGGCAACCAACTCCGACACCGGCGCCACCGCGCCGGTCACGTTGGAGTGGTGCGTGAACGCCACGATTTTGACGCGCTCATCGAGCGTTAGCGTGTCCAGATCGATACGGCCATTGTCGGTGATGCCATACCAGCGCAGGGTGGCCCCGGTTCGCCGGGCAAGCTCTTGCCAAGGGATGAGGTTAGCGTGGTGCTCCAGCTCGGTAGTAACAATGACATCACCCGGGCCGACCGCCCGTTCGAATCGGTTATCGCCCAGCACATAGGACAGCAGATTGAGCGACTCGGTGGCATTTTTAGTGAACACCAGCTCATCAGGATCAGCGCCAACAAACGCCGCGATCTCGGCCCGCCCCTGCTCGTAGGCATCAGTGGCTTCTTCAGCCAGTTGGTGCGCACCACGATGCACCGCACCATAGGCGGTAGTGAGGAACTGCCGCTCAGCGTCGAGGACCTGCAATGGGCGCTGTGAGGTGGCCCCAGAATCCAAGTACGCCAATGGCTTTCCACCCCGCATAATGCGCTGCAGGATCGGAAAATCGGCACAGATCGCAGTCGGATCCAGCACTGACGACCGACCTAATATCGTGGCCATAGTTTTAGGCCCCCGGCACCACGGCTTGACTGAACCGCACGTAACCGTTGTCTTCGAGTTCGTTAGCCAACTCCGGACCACCGGACTCGATGATCCGGCCGCCGACAAAGACGTGCACAAACTGTGGCCGGATGTAACGCAGAATCCGGGTGTAATGCGTGATCAGCAAAATCCCGCCCCGTTCGGCTTCGACATAGCGGTTCACGCCCTCGCTGACCACCCGCAACGCGTCCACATCTAAACCGGAGTCGGTCTCGTCCAAGATAGCGATCTTGGGTTTGAGAAGCCCTAGCTGCAAGATCTCGTGACGCTTTTTCTCCCCACCGGAAAAGCCCTCGTTGACGCTGCGTTCGCCGAAAGCGGGATCGATCTCTAGGTCCGCCATGGCGGCCTTAACTTCTTTGACCCAGTGCCGCAGCTTAGGCGCTTCACCACGAACGGCGGTGGCCGCCGACCGCAGAAAGTTCGACATCGACACACCGGGCACTTCGACCGGGTATTGCATGGCCAAAAACACGCCGGCCCGCGCACGTTCATCAATGCTCATGGCCAGAACGTTCTCGCCGTCCAGCGTGACCGATCCCGACGTCACCTGGTATTTAGGATGACCGGCGATCGCGTAGGACAACGTGGATTTACCCGACCCGTTGGGACCCATTAACGCATGTATCTCCCCGGAACACACCGTTAAGTCAACGCCGTTAAGGATGGGCGTCTGGCTTAGCCCATCGGCGGCGTTAGGGTTCTCGACGCTGACATGTAGGTCTTTGATTTCCAGAGTCGTCATGAGGATATTGTTCTCGATTCGGTGATAGCTAGTTCGTGTTCGATTGCTGCGGTGAGCTTTTCACGGACCTCGGGGACCGCGATTTTAGCGATGATCTCGTTAAAGAACCCGCGTAACACCAGCGTGCGGGCTTGGTCTTCAGGGATACCGCGGGCACGCAGGTAAAACAGTTGTTCGTCATCGAAGCGCCCGGTGGCGCTAGCGTGCCCGGCACCAGCGATCTCACCAGTTTCGATTTCCAGATTAGGCACCGAATCGGCCCGCGCACCGTCGGTGAGACCCAGATTGCGGTTAGCTTCAAAAGTGTTGGTGCCGGTGGCCGCGGCGCGGATCAGCACATCCCCCACCCAGACGGTGTGCGCGTCCGGCCGCGACGAGGATGGATCCCCTTGCAGTGCACCTTTATACAAGACGTTCGAGGTGCAGTTCGGCTGCGCATGGTCAACCAACAGCCGCGATTCCAGATATTGGCCGTCGTCGGCAAAGTACAGGCCGAGCAACTCGGCGTCTCCGCCTGGGCCGGCGAACCGGACGTTAGCCGACATCCGGACCAGCTCGCCACCCAGCATGACCGCAACGTGACGCAGCACTGAGTCCTTGCCGAGCCGAACGTGCTGGGCGCTGACATGAACGGTGTCCTCCGCCCAGTCAGTCAGCCAGACCACGGTAAGCCGGGCGGCATCACCGACAATGAACTCGACATTGTCGGCGTAGGTTCCGCTACCTCGGTGATCAATAACGACCACCGCCTCGCCAAGTTCGGCTACCCGAATTTGCAGGTGGCCGTAGGCTACTGCACCCACCTCCGGGCCAGTGATCACGATGTGCACCGGCTCAGCAACCTGAACGTCTCGATTGACGCTCACGATCGTCGCCGAATCAAAAGAGGAGAACGCTTGGGCTGCAACACGATCGGTGGGGATACCGGCTTGACCCAGCCGCTCGTCACCACGGCGCACCGTCTCCACCTGGATATCCGGACGTTCAGTGACGGCAATCTGGGCACGCCCTGTCGCGCAACCAGCCGAGCCGTCATGCAAGCCACGCAACCGCCGCAGCGGGGTGAATCGCCACATCTCGTCGCGACCGCCGGGAACCTCAAAAGCGTCCACGTCACAGGAGGCGAACAGCTCCCCTTTATTGAGTACAGCCGTCATCCAACAGCGCCTTCCATCTGCAGTTCAATCAGGCGATTGAGTTCTAGGGCGTATTCCATGGGCAGCTCCTTGGCGATCGGCTCAACAAAGCCGCGCACCACCATTGCCATCGCTTCGTCCTCGGTCAACCCACGGCTCATCAGGTAGAACAGCTGATCTTCGCTGACCTTGGAGACCGTCGCTTCATGGCCCATCGTGACATCGTCTTCCCGAATGTCCACATAGGGGTACGTGTCGCTGCGGCTGATCGTATCTACTAGCAGCGCATCGCATTTCACGCTGGACCGGGATCCATGCGCACCTTTGTTCACCTGGATCAGGCCACGGTAAGAGGTGCGGCCACCACCACGAGCCACCGACTTGGAAACAATGTTGCTCGAGGTGTTCGGTGCGAGATGCAGCATCTTGGCTCCGGCGTCTTGGTGCTGGCCTTCGCCAGCGAAAGCCACCGAGAGCACCTCGCCTTTAGCGTGTTCACCGGTCATCCAGACCGCCGGGTACTTCATGGTGACCTTGGAACCAATGTTGCCGTCGATCCACTCCATGGTGGCACCGGCCTCGGCGCGAGCCCGCTTGGTCACCAGGTTGTAGACGTTGTTAGACCAGTTCTGGATGGTGGTGTAACGGCAGCGCCCATGCGGCTTGACGATGATCTCTACCACCGCCGAGTGCAGGGAATCCGAGCTATAGATGGGCGCTGTGCAACCCTCGATGTAGTGCACATAGGCGCCCTCGTCCACGATGATCAGTGTCCGCTCGAACTGACCCATGTTCTCGGTGTTAATCCGAAAATAGGCCTGCAACGGGATATCGACCCGCACACCGGGTGGCACGTAAATAAAGCTGCCGCCACTCCACACCGCGGTGTTAAGTGCGGAGAACTTGTTGTCCCCAGCCGGAATCACGGTGCCGAAGTGCTGCTTGAAGATTTCGGGGTGTTCCCTCAGACCGGTGTCGGTATCAAGGAAGATCACGCCTTGGGCCTCGAGGTCTTCCCGGATCTTGTGGTACACCACCTCGGACTCATACTGAGCCGCCACTCCGGCCACCAGCCGTTGCTTCTCGGCTTCCGGGATGCCTAACCTGTCGTAGGTGCTACGGATATCGTCGGGCAAATCATCCCAGGTAGCAGCTTGCTTTTCGGTTGAGCGGACGAAGTACTTGATGTTGTCAAAATCGATGCCACCGAGGTCACTTCCCCACTGCGGCATGGGCTTACGGTCGAAAATACGCAATGCCTTGAGCCTGGTCTGCAGCATCCAGTCGGGCTCGTTTTTCTTCCCCGAGATATCACGGACTACCGCCTCGGAGAGACCACGCTGCGCGCTGGCGCCGGCAACGTCGGAGTCCGCCCAGCCGTAGCCATAACGGCCCAACGAGGCAATCGCCTCCTCCTGGGACAGTGGCTCAGCCGTAGCTTTCATGGCGTCCGGCGCAAGAGTCATGACGACGCTCCTTCAATGCTGGTGGTCGGTGTCGGGGACAGCGGAACATGGGTAGTGCACGCACAATTTCCATTGACAATGGTCGCCAATCGCTGCACGTGGGTCCCCAGCACTTCAGCCATGGCCTGCTGCTCGGCCTCGCATAGCTCGGGGAATTCCTCGGCGACGTGCGACACCGGACAATGATGCTGACAGATCTGCACACCGTGAATCGGACCACCCACCCGTGTGGTGGTGGCAACGTAGCCGGCTGTGGTGAGCGCCGTCGCGATCCGCTCAGCGGCCGCTTCAATATCCCGGTCGGTGGCACCATCGGCGGCCTGCACACCGGCCAGGATGGCGTCGATGCGGCGGCGAGCGAAGGTGCGCACGGCATCTTCACCGCCGATCTCGCGAAGTTGACGCATTGCCGCGGCAGCCAAGTCGTCGTAGGAGTGATCAAGCTTGGCCCGGCCAGCCGCGGTCAACCGATAGCGCTTGGCCGGACGCCCACGTCCCACCTGTTGCCAGGCCGCCGCGGCAGCGGCCTCCGCCTCACCAGCTTCGATGAGGGCATCCAGATGACGCCGCACCCCCGCCGCCGCCAGGTTCAACCTGCTGCCAATCTCACCGGCAGTGATCGAACCGGACTCCAGCAGTAGACGCACAATGGCGCGGCGGGTATGACCGTCCGGCGTCGCTTCAGTGCACCCCTTAAGTTCAGCGCGCTCCACGAGCCCTGAACTCGACCGGATTTTCACAACATCAGTGTGACAAAATTCCGGCGATGGGTCCAGCCGGGCTCCCACCGGCGGCAGCTAGGCTGCTGTGATGGCGGCCCGCCAACACTTGTTGAGTTCCTCAATCGCCAGCTGGCACGGCGACGAGCTGGCTGTCGGCTCCCCGCTGAACGACGTCGAACTCACCGCGCTTCGGCGCATTCGGTTGTTCGGCGCCACCGGCACCATCTTGATGGCCATCGGCGCATTAGGCGCCGGCGCCCGGCCGGTAGTGCAAGACCCCTCGTTCGGGGTCCGGTTGCTCAACCTGCCGTCACGACTGCAAACCGTGTCTTTGACAATGACCACCACCGGAGCGGTCATGATGACCCTGGCCTGGCTGATGCTGGGCCGGTTCGCATTAGGCAAACGTCAAATGTCCCGCGGCGATTTGGACCGCACCTTGCTGCTTTGGGTGTTGCCGCTCTTGGCAGCACCGCCGATGTACAGCAAGGACGTCTACTCCTACCTGGCTCAAAGCCAAATATCCCAGCAAGGCCTCGACCCGTACCGGGTTGGTCCGGCCTCAGGCCTGGGCCTTGACCACGTGTTCACGTTGTCCGTGCCAAGCCTTTGGCGGCATACACCGGCTCCCTACGGCCCGCTGTTCTTGTGGATTGGCCGGGGCATCTCGACGTTGACCGGACAAAATCTCGTGGCCGCGGTGCTGTGCCACCGCGTCATCGTGTTGCTCGGTGTGGGGCTGATCGTGTGGGCCACCCCCCGGTTGGCTCGTCGCTGCGGCGTGGCAGAAGTCAGTGCGCTGTGGCTGGGCGCGGCAAATCCGCTGTTAGTGATGCATCTGGTCGCCGGCATCCACAACGAGGCACTCATGTTGGGGCTGATGCTGACCGGCGCGGAATGCGCTTTGCGGGGCATCCAAGCTTGGCAACCAAACGCCGGATGGGTGCCATTGGGCACATTATTTGCGGGCATAGTGCTCATTACCTTGTCCTCGCAGATCAAGCTGCCTTCACTGCTAGCACTGGGATTTGTGTCCATGTCTCTGGCGAATCGGCGTGGAGTTAACCTGCGGTCATTCCTGCTGGTGAACACGTCTATGGCCGGCATCGCCTTGACCGTGATGGCCCTGGTCGGCTGGGCTA
>JAIENC010000238.1 GCA_019751635.1 Mycobacteriaceae bacterium | reverse complement strand
CGGCGCCGCGATGCTCTCAGCTGGATGGCGCCCGCACAGCTTTGCGCCGAGTGTGAAATCTACGACGCACACCCCGCGTGTCGCGTCGTAGATTTCACACTCGCGCCGGCGTTTAGCTGTCCACCACCAATCCGTTTGCTGCTTGCAGCTGCCTAACCGCGTCGCCAATGATCCGTTCGATCAACTCCGCACAAGACGGCAAGTCCTCGATGATTCCAGTAACCTGGCCAGCGGCTAATACGCCGGCTTCGGTATTGCCTTCCACGAGACCAGCTTTAAGCAGCATCGGGGTGTTCGCCGCCATTAACACTTGGGACCACGTTAAGTCTTTTCCGTGCCGCATCGCTAGTCCGTCGCGGACCATCGACGACCAACTCAGCTTCGACATTTTCTTGAATTTACTAGCGTTTATTAGAGCTGCCGCGAAACCACTTGCTCTTAAACGACTTTCAAGTTTCTCCACTAGACCGGTGCGCAAAACTCGATGCGGCATGCCGTCCACCCGAGTCGTAACGACAGTCCCGTCTAGGGCGGCGTTTAGGTACCGGCGCTTGACCGCATCCGGCACCGTGGAGTCCGAGGTAAGCAGAAACCGGGTGCCCATAGCCACTCCAGCCGCACCGTAAGACAACGCAGCAGCTAATCCGCGGCCATCGAAGAAGCCGCCGGCGGCAATCACCGGAATACCTTTTCCGGGAGCGTCTTTGCGCACGGCGTCGATAACCGAAGGCAGCAGCAGCGTGGTGGCCACCGGACCGGTATGCCCACCGCCTTCGCCGCCTTGCACAATCACCGCATCAGCACCCCAGGCAGCCACTTTACGAGCATGCTTAGCCGCACCAACCGACGGAATCACTACTACCCCAGCCGCTTTAAGGCGGGTAATTAACTCAGGCTTGGGTGCTAACGCGAAAGAGGCTACCGCCACGCCCTGGCTAATCATCAGCTCAATCCGCTCGGCAGCGTCGGTGGCATCTGCGCGAATATTCACCCCGAACGGTTTGTCGGTGGCCGCCTTCACCTTACCGATCGCCACGGCTAGCTCGTCGAGGGTCATTGTGACTGAGGCCAAGATGCCCAGCCCGCCCGCGTTAGCGGTAGCTGAAACCAGCCGGGCACCGGATACCCAGCCCATGCCGGTCTGCACCACCGGGTGAGTAACGCCAACCAGATCCGTCAGCGGGGTACGCAATCTCATGCCTGTACCTCTTTGTCGCGCAAGGATTTCGGATCGATAACTTGACGGATCAAACGTAGTTCGGCATTGGTTGGCAGCTTAGTGGGGCCGACCTTGTCTAGCGCATGGACCGGAAAAGAGGTGTTGTCCTGCACCTCTTCCGCAGTGACACCCGGGTGCAAAGACAGCGCCCGCATGGTGCGACAAGGGCCACCAAAGTCGAACACCCCGAGGTTGGACACCACACGATAGATATTGACAAAACGAAAAGCCGGGTTATCCGGATCGATCTTGTCGTAACCGATTCCAGACACCACATCAACGCTGTGGCTAAACACGCGCTTGACGTGATTGCCCACCCAGTAACTGGTGGCGTGGTTGATGGTGTTGCCGGGCGCACCACGGACACCGAACATCTGCCGGGTGGGGTGGTGCAGTGGCCCCAATGCGGACAGATTCTGGTTGCCGTAACGGTCGATCTGGTTGGCGCCCATCACCACATGACGGCGGCCCCAGGCCAGGGTCTGGAAAACCCGGCTAAAGGGCATCCAGCCTTCAACCCTTCCGGTAGCGCCCAGCGCCGGGGTGTCGACTAGCAGTTGCGCTTCCCCGTCGGTCAATAGAATGTCTGGCGCGAATGTCCATCGGGCCAGCCGTGCGCCGATAGCTGCCATGGTGGTCATTGGACTAACCATGATTTCGCCTGCGTCACGGAATAATTCGGCGCATGCCACCGCGCATATTTCAGCCCGAGTGCTCATCAAGACATCTCACTAAAGGACCGCACTGCCGCTTGGTAGTCAGCCTCACTGCCGGATAGGTAGGCTGCCAGGAAATGCTGCCAGCCCGCGTCAGTTTGAGCTGCCTCGGCATAGTGCCGTTGAAACTTCTCGTCGCGCCGGTAGTCCGGTTCCGCGGTGGTGAAATGGGCTCCACCGGGAGCTTCCACAACCGCATCCACCATCATTCGGTTCACCAGCAAAGCTTGCGGCGGAACGGATTTCACTAATTCCTCGGTGGATACCAGCTTCTCGGCGGAGAGGTAGCGCCGCTGAGCGGCCATCAAGAACAGATCATCGAAATAGGGGTCAATGCCGGTGTAGGCGGCATTGCCGTGGATATCAGCGAGATTCAGGTGCACTAAGGCGGCATCCAAGCACAGCGCCGGCATCGCGATCAACGTCTCGACACCGCCGCCAGGCGCCGGGTAGGGGCTGGTAACGGTCCGTAGCTCACCGTCCCAGAAGTCCGGCACTGAACTACCCAGGCCAGCACGGATCGGCAGGAAAGGCAGCCGTTGCGCTGCCGCCTGCAGCCCGCAGCGCAGCATGCCTTCATCCATTTCCCGGGCTTGAATCGCCCCACTAGTGCGCGCCTTGGCAAACCACGGGTCATAGAACGGCGGAGAATCCAGCGAGACAAAGCCGTAGTAAACCCGACGTACCTTGCCCGCCGAGCAGAGCAACCCCACATCCGGTCCGCCATAGCTAACTATCGTCAGGTCGGTAATCTGCGAGCGCAGGATAGCCCGCACGAAGGCCATCGGTTTGCGTCGCGATCCCCAGCCGCCAATACCGATAGTCATCCCTGAATGCAGTTGCTCGACAACCTCATCGAGGCCGGCCCGCTTGTCTTTCATGATTTTCTGACGAACGCGTCGCGATGTTCGTCGGCCACGCCGGCGAGATTGAGCTCGAAGGTAAATCCTTGCTCCATCCGATAGCTGGAGTTAACTCGTTGCACATCAATGAGATTCAGCGCTTCTTTAGCGGCTCGAATAACTCTGGTGTCTTTGGCTGCAATATCGCGAGCCACCGTTAAAGCGGCCTCGTCGAGCCGCTCCCGCGCCACTACCTCATGCACCGAGCCAAAATGGTGCAACGTAGCCGCATCCACGGTGGCCGCGGTGTAAAACAGCCGTCGCATCATGTGCTGAGGTACCAGCCGCGAGAGGTGGGTGGCGGCGCCCAGCGCGCCGCGTTCCACCTCCGGCAACCCAAAGGTAGCGTCGTCGGAGGCCACAATGACGTCAGCGTTGCCGACTAAACCAATTCCACCGCCAACGCAGAACCCATTAACCGCAGCGACTACCGGCACCGCGCATTCATAGACGGCCCGGAACGCGGCAAAGCAGCCACGGTTGGCGTCAAGCAAGGCGGCGAAACCTGGCGTTCGTTGCATCTCTTTGATATCCACGCCGGCATTGAAACCACGGCCCTCCGCCCGCAGGATCACCACCCGGGTGGCCGGGTTGTCGCCGGCGGCCCGCACCACGTCGGCCAGCTCGAACCAGCCCCGGGCTGGGATGGCGTTAACCGGGGGAAAGTCCACCGTAACCGCGACTATGCCCGGTTCGATGGTGGCGGAGGTGAGAGTCAATGGGCACTTCCTGTGAATACGCGAAGACCAGATGCCTAAGCAAGCACTTGCTTGGTAGGTTAGCACAATGACCCCTCCCCATAGCCCCCTGCCCATCAACTTGGGCCTGTCTAGACGGGTGGTGCTGGTCACCGGCGGCGTCCGCGGCGTGGGCGCCGGCATTAGCGAGGTCTTCGCCGGGCAAGGAGCCGTGGTCATCACCTGCGCTCGGCGTCTCGCCGAGCAGCTGCCCTATGAATTCCATTGCTGCGACGTCCGCGATGAGGACGCGGTCACCCGGATGCTCGGCGACATCACCGCACGGCATGGCCGACTCGATGTCTTGGTCAACAACGCCGGCGGTTCACCCTATGCACTGGCCAGCGAGGGCACACCCACCTTTCACCGTAAGGTAATTGAACTGAATCTGCTTGCACCACTGCTGGTTTCACAACACGCTAATGCGCTGATGCAACAGCAGCCCGGTGGCGGAACAATAGTGAACATCGGATCGGTCAGCGGGCGTCGCCCCACGCCGGGCACCAGCGCCTACGGCGCGGCCAAAGCCGGCTTGGAGAATCTCACTGCCACCCTGGCAATGGAATGGGCACCGAAGGTGCGGGTCAACGCCGTGGTAGCGGGCATGGTGCAAACCGAGCAGTCGGAGTTGTTCTATGGCGACGCTCAGTCGATCGCCCACGTTGCCGCCACCGTACCGTTGGGACGCTTGGCGCAACCCATCGACATCGGCTGGGCTGCAGCTTTTTTAGCCTCTGATGCGGCGTCGTACATTAGCGGTGCGGCGCTAGCGGTACACGGTGGCGGCGAGCCACCGCCATATCTGGCCGCGGCTAGTGGGGTGAGCAGACGCAAAAGCCCCCACACGCCTGGCGTGTCGGGAGCGTTTGCGTCTGCTCAGCCACCAAGGCAACAGTAAGGAGCATCGGGGATGGGTTTGGTCGATGGCCGAGTGGTGATCGTGACCGGCGCGGGCCGCGGGATCGGCCGAGCACACGCGTTGGCGTTCGCCGCGCAGGGCGCTCGAGTGGTGGTTAACGATATCGGCGTCGGGCTGGATGGATCCGCCCACCCAACGCCCAGCCCGGCCCACGATGTAGTCGACGAAATCACCGCAGCCGGCGGCCAGGCCGTCGTCAACGGTGACGACATCGCCGACTGGACCGGTGCCGCGCACCTCATTGAGAGCACCATCGACACGTTCGGCCGGCTCGATGTCTTGGTCAACAATGCCGGTTTCATCCGGGACCGAATGCTGGCCAACACCAGCGAAGAGGAATGGGACGCGGTCATCCGGGTGCATCTCAAAGGACACTTCGCGACTCTGCGGCATGCCGCCGGATATTGGCGGGGACTGGTCAAGGCGGGCACACCGCCTGCCGAGTTAGCCGCCCGGGTGATCAACACCAGCTCGGCGGCGGGGCTACAGGGCAGCGTTGGACAAGGCAACTATTCGGCCGCCAAGGCCGGCATCGCCGCGCTGACCTTGGTCAGCGCGGCCGAGCTGGGCCGCTACGGGATCACCGTCAACGCGATTGCTCCGGCCGCACGAACCCGCATGACTGAAGCGGTGTTCGCCGAGACCATGGCCGCCCCTGATCAAGGTTTCGACGCCATGGCCCCGGAAAACATTTCACCGCTGGCAGTTTGGCTGGGCAGTGCGCAATCCGGCAACGTCACCGGCACGGTATTCGAAGTCGAGGGCGGCCTGATCCGGGTCGCCGAAGGCTGGGCCCATGGCCCGCACGTGGACAAGGGTGCGCGATGGGATCCAGCCGAGCTGGGGCCTGTCGTGGCCGATTTGCTCGCCAAGTCTCGGACACCAGTCCCAGTCTACGGCTCGGGCAGCTAGCCTTAGTGCACCGTGATCTACAACTGGGCACAGCTGGCCGATGGCGTACATCGCTGCAGACTGCCGTTTCTCGACGTCACCATCGGCTTAGTGACCGGCCGGGACGGGGTGCTGCTGGTTGACACCGGCAGCACGCTCAGCGAAGCAGCAGCCATCGCGGCCGATGTGCGGCACATTGCCGGCGACTGGGTATCCCACGTTGTCTTGACCCACCGGCATTTCGATCATGTCTTAGGTTCTTCGCTATTCGCTGACGCTGAAATATATTGCTCGCCAAAGGTTTCCCAATACCTTTCGTCAGGCACCGAACTACTCCGCGCTGACGCGCTGTGCTGCGGCGCGGACCCCGGAGAGATCGACCGAGCGATCGCGGCTTTACGGATACCGGACTGCCCCACCAACGACGCGGTTGTCGACCTCGGCGATCGCGCCGTGACGATCACTCACCTGGGTCCCGGCCATACCGCTGCAGATCTCGTCGTGCTGGTGCCCGGCGAACCGGCGGTCGTGTTCGCCGGTGATCTCATCGAGGAGTCAGGCGACCCCCAACTCGACAATGACTCTGACCTCACGGCATGGCCGGTAACGCTAGACCGGATGCTCGCACTCGGCGGCCCGGATGCGATCTATGTGCCGGGCCACGGGCAGGCCGTGGACGCGCAGTTCGTCCGCCAGCAACGTGATTGGCTGCTAACGCAATAGCACCACCGATTCATCGTCCAGGTCGGCATGAGCGTCGACGGCAAACAAGGCCGCCAGCCTGGCCTTCTGCGTACCCTCAACCGCTAAGAGCCTCTCTAGCTCCGTGAAGTAGCCGTGATGCAACTGGGTTGTCCCGCTGTGCGCAACAGGGAGGCCTTGATGGTCGATTTCCCCTGGATCTGTTCGCGTGCCTTGACTAAAAACAGGTAGCTTGATATAGCCCAAGTTACTTGATATTCTGCTATCGCAGACGTAACGGGCGTACGGCAGCGAGGAGTGGTCGATTTTGACAACCATTATGACAGACTCAGATCTGCTGAAATCACTAGCGGACCCCAAATTTCAGCCAGTATGTTTGCTTGTGGCCACAACTCTTACGGCCGGAATGGCATTAGCCGCCTACTCCGCAGATTGCGCCTGCAAGGGAAAACATAATAAGGTGACCAGGGACGGCGCACCTTCCCCTCATCAATGTGATGATTCACAAGAAACTTCATTCGCCGCCAGTAGCGATTGTTTGCGTGACATTCATGAGGCGCTACAAGATTCTCGCCGCGACGGAGGGCTGGGCAGGCGGCGGAGCTTGCGCCAGCCAAGCGCGTACCGCGTCGTTTTCGGCCCTAATTTCCCGCATGGCGGATATTGATACGGAAACAGAAGCTGTTATCCAAACCCAGGCGCAACAAGTAAAAGAGGGTAAGTCAATTATCGAAAACACCCTAAACGAACTTGTCGCAGCAATTCCCGTTGCTCAGCATATCTATGTTTCCGGTCCGGCCGGCCCAGCCGTGTCGTATCAATTTCAGATAGCGGTATCGAATGGCGCGATGGATACGACCATAAACACTACTCACGAGACGCATCAAAACGGCTCTTCGTGAACGAGAGTGCACGCGTGGGCGGGGGTTAGCTGTTTAGCGCCGTGTCGTTTCGGTGAGGTGGGGC
>JAIENC010000071.1 GCA_019751635.1 Mycobacteriaceae bacterium | reverse complement strand
TTGCACACATATGTGTGCAACGTAAAAGCGCATGCCAACTCCATTGCAGCCGGGAAGCCAGTTGGAAAAATCGACGAAGCGCACGCATATAAGAACAAGCAGCGGATTTGCAATATCGACGAATTATCCTGTCCCGCAGCCTCACAACGCGCCGAAGACCTCGCCCTCAAACTACAGATACTGCGCCAACGCCGCCGCGACGAAGCCCTAGCAGCCGGCATCCCCGCCCATCGTGTCGTCGAACGAGTCGCCACCTTCGCCACCGGCACCCCCATCGCCAACTCGCTGGGCGAATTGTGGGTGATGCAAACCTATCTGCGACCCGACCTACTCCAGGCCGCCGGTGTCGCTGATCTCAGCAACTGGGGTGCGGCGTTCACCGCCGCCCATACCACCATCGAGGTCAACACCACTGGCACCAAACTGCGTCCGATCACCCGCGTCGGCAAATACACCAACCTGCCCGACCTGCTAGCCCTCTCGGCCGCCTACACCGACGTCGTCACCCGAGACCAAGTCCCCGTCGGCCTGCCCGCCCTAGCCACCGGGCAGCGTCACATCATCAGCATCCAACCCGACATCGAAGTCAGCGACTTCATCACCGACCTCGGCTGGCGCGCCGATCACCTCGACTCCAAAGACCCCGCCCGCGACAACATCCTCAAAATCAGCAACGACGGCCGCAACGCCTCCCTGGATCCGCGCCTAGTTCACCTCGCCGCACCCACCCACAGCCGGGCGACCGCCGTAGCTGAACAGATCATGCGCATCCACACCGCTAACGCCGACCGCGTCTACCTCGACACCGACACCGGCCAGCCCCTCGCCCTGACCGGCCCGCTGCAAATCGTATTCTGCGATCGCGGCACCCCCACCACCGAGGCGCACCAACACCGGTTCAGCATCTACCACGCAATCAAAGAGGAACTCACCGCACGCGGAATGCCACCTGAACGAATACGGTTCATCCACCAAGCACGCAAACCCACCGAAGTCAAAGCCCTATTCTCCCAATGCAATCGCGGTGAAGTCTCGGTATTGATCGGCAGCACCGAAAAAATGGGCACCGGCACCAACGTGCAAGCCCGGGCGATCGCGCTACACCACGTCGACGTGCCCTGGCGGCCCGCCGACCTAGAACAGCGCGAAGGACGCATCATCCGCCAAGACAACCAAAACCCGCTCGTCGAGATCCTCAACTACGTCACCGAATCCAGCTACGACACCGTGATGTGGCAGAAAGTCCAAGCCAAAGCACTATTCATCGAGCAAATGCGCCGCAACGAGGTCACCGACACCGAAATAGAAGACCTCTCCGGCGGCGACATCGGCTCCGCAGCAGCCGAAACTAAAGCCGTCGCCACCGGTGATCCACGCTACCTACGCCAAGTCGAACTCGAAGACACCGTCAAACGACTCACCGCACTCCAGCGCGCACACCAAGATTCGGTGCGCCGCCGAGACTGGCGCGTCGCGACCTATCAACGCACCATTCCCGCCAAACAACAAACCCTCACCCAGCTCGAACCCCTCGCCGAACAGGCCGCACAACACACAAAATCTGGTGCACCATCACGCATCACCATCGACGGTGTCACCCCCACCGATCGCAATATCACCGCCGGATCTACTCGCCACCGCCTGCCGGCACGCCTTCATCGCCGGAAAAGACCGCGGCGCTACACAATTCACCCCAAGCGGGGGCTCAATCAACGGCATCAACATCCTGACTGCGCGCGACCTCACCCACGACATGCTCCTGCTACGCCTGGACGTGTCCTCGCGGGTCACCGAACTCAAACAAGACGAACTCATGGCCACCGCCGGCCAAGGAGAACCCGCCGCCCACAAGGCCCGTGGCCTACTGCGCCACGTGGAAAACCTCTACAGCGGCCTACCCCCGCTCACCAACAGATGCTCAGCGACGAACTCGAACGCGACCGCACCGAACTCGACGACATGCTCGCCAACCCGCCCGGCCCCTTCGAGCACGCCGACACGTTGGCCGACAAGCAAGCCGAACTCGCCGCACACACACTGGAGCTTCGCCTCGCCGCCGAAAGCCCCGAAGCCCTCGCCAAAGCTGCAGCCGCCAACCAGCGCATGACGCAACGGGGCCGTAAACCCGGCTGGAGTCTCCTGCTCAACCCCACACCCAGTGTGCTCGCCGAGTTGGGCTACCCCACCGCCGAATCATTGCGCCGAATGATACGAGCCCAAGAACGCATCACACACGCCCAACACCACAGCCGCGCCCTGGACGCCCCCGGCCACGAACCAGAACTATGACCTCACCGAGCCCATGCCGAGGCCAACAGCATAGGAATTACCAGCACCGGTCAACCGCGGATGCTGTCATAGCGCGCCCGCGCCTGGCCGATAGCAGCAATATGGGTAGCCGATGCGTCGCGAGCCTCATCAATCACAGCCCGCACATCCCTGGTCTTAGCGGCCAAAAACTCCGCCATCTGCTGGTGGCCCGTCGTTGTATCCATCGCCGATTGCAACGAGCCGACCCTGCTATCGACCTCCGCCCGAACCTGTTGCAAACGTTCGCGGGCATGCTGGGCAGCAGTATTAATCGCCGCCACTGCATCTCCGAGTCTGCGGTCAGCCTCAGCCCGTGCCGACTTCAAGTACCGGATCGACTCGTGTAGCTCGTTGACAGCCTCAACACCGCGACCGGTCCACTCACCTGGCGCGGTCTGGCCAGCATGCGTAACCGCTTCCTCGCCGCCCGAAAGCCCCGCCGAATAGCCCGCATACGCATCCCGCACCGGCCGGTCACCACCAAGAAGTCCGGCGATGCCAGCCATTAACTCCTCGACCTGGCGATCCCAAAAGCTCACGGTAGCGACCATACTGCTACCCGCCTTGTCCACGCTATACAACGAACACGTACACGGTTCCTACGGCATTTACCCCGGCAGGCGATGGCCCGGCGGCGACGGTTGAGGTTATTGACTGATTCGACCTACATTCCCAGTTGCCGGCTGAGATCGTCTACCGCAGCGCGGGCGGTGGAGTCTTCCGCATGTCCGTAGATATCGCCAGTGATCGCTATGCTGCTGTGCCCCAATAGATCTGCTACGGCCTTAATATGGACTCCGCCTTCAAGCCATGCTGTAGCTGCTGAATGTCGGAGAGTATGAACGACAACGCCTTCCACGCCTGCGGATTTCGCGGCCGACTCAATCACACGGAGCAGGTTGCGAGGGTCGACAGGAGTACCGAACTCGGTGGTAAATACCAAACCACTTTCGCACCACTGGTTCCCGGCGCGTAGACGCTCCTGACGCTGGCGTAACTGGTGCTCTCGCAGCATCGAAACCATCGGCTTTGACAGCGGTATGAGGCGTCGTGAACGGGCAGTCTTCGGCTCGCTGATAGTCAACGCGCCATCTACCCGGGCGACCGTCGCAGCGACCCGCAGCGCTCCCCCATGAAGATCCACCTTGTCCCAGTGAAGCGCTAGCGCTTCACCTCGTCGCAGTCCTGTCGACGCAATGAGCACCAGGGCGGTGTGATACCGCGACTCCCTAGCTGCGCTGAGCAACCGCACAATCGCGTCGCGATCGAGGTGCCGCGCTTCTGTGCGCTCCACTCCCGGACGCTTGACCGCCGCAGCCGGATTCTTCGCCAACAACCCGTCACGTACGGCGCCGTCCAGACCGCTCCTCAGCACGGTATAGGCGGACCGAATGGTGGAGTCGCTGAGCGCACGTACCGGCTCGACGTCAACACCGTTTTCGGTGCGCTTGCCGAGTTTCATCTGTGCACGCATGTCGAGGATGAACTTCTCGATGTCCGATGGCCGTAGTCTGTCCAGTCGCAACGCGCCGATCGGTGCGGCCTCGATGTGCTTGCGCGACAGGTTGGCGTACAGCTCGCGGGTGGCTGGCTTACGGTCGGACGCCGCTAGCGTGGTGACTCGCCAATGCGCCATCCATACGGCAATCGCGGTGGTCGCATCGCGGGGTGGGCAGCCGTCGTTGATTCGATTGCGGGCTTCATCGAGAGCCTGTAGCGCCGCTTTCTGAGTTGCGCCGTACACACTGACCCGCTTCCGCCGGCCACTGTCGGGGTCTACATAGGCCAGGCGGGCTTCCCAGCTGCCGTTGGCGCGCTGGTAAACGTTGCCTTGACCGTTGGCCCGGCGTTTGCTCATTGCGCTCAGTTTAAACCTGGTTGGCGTACCAATTGGCGTACGCTAACCAGATTTCTATCTGGGCAGTTATAAAAACCGCCTCTGACCTGTGTCGGGCTGACAGGATTTGAACCTGCGACCACTTGACCCCCAGTCAAGTGCGCTACCAAACTGCGCCACAGCCCGGTTCGCCGACAGCATCACCGGCGGCAGCTGGAAAGCCTACCGCAGTCGAGGTATTGCGCCATCGCGGGGTTTGTCATGCAACTCCTAGCCCCCGCAGATCGCCCGGCGATCCTGGGTTAGGAACGAACAAGCCGCGCTATCGCCGCGGAAGCTTCGGCGAGCTTTACTTGAGCGTCCTCACCACCTTCTTGAACCGCGTGGCTCACACAATGATCAAGATGCTCGTCGAGCAGATTTAACGCAACAGACCGCAGGGCGCTGCTGGCCGCGCTGATCTGAGTGAGAACGTCAATGCAGTACTTATCGTCTTCAATCATCTTCGCTATCCCGCGAACCTGGCCCTCGATTTTGCGCAGCCGCTTGGCGTAGCTGTCTTTGTGCGCCACATAACCACGATTGGCCACCATCTGGCCCTCCCTGCGTCTCGTCTGAGAACCTACTTGCCGACCTCAAATCACCACATCAGCCGGCGCCGGCTGAGACGTCGTCACTAAACCCACTAACCCCGTATGGGTATATCTCAACAATAACAAGCGGCAGACTTGGCAGTGTGAAATGCCAAAGAAACTAGCGGTTTATCGTCGCTTGGCGATCCGCTTCTCACGCACACGAACGTTGATCTGAATCGGGCTGCCCTGGAAACCGAAGGTCTCCCGAAGCCGCCGTTCGAGAAATCGCCGGTAGCCGGCTTCTAGGAAGCCGGTGGTGAACAGCACAAACGTCGGCGGACGAGCCGTCGCCTGCGTAGCGAACAAAATGCGCGGCTGACGACCACCACGCACGGGAGGTGGTGTGGCAGCGGCGATTTCCTTGATCCAGGAATTTAAACGACCCGTTGACACCCGGGTATCCCAGGACACCAAAGCGCCCTCGAGCGCCGGAACTAGTTTGCTGACCGCTCGACCTGTCATGGCGGAAATGTTGACTCGCGGAGCCCACTGAACCTGCCCCAGCTCTCGATCAATCTCACGCTCCAGCAGATAGCGGCGATCCTCGTCTACCAGATCCCATTTGTTAAACGCCAGCACCAACGCCCGGCCCGCCTCGATCACCATCGTCAGCACTCGCTGGTCCTGCTCGGTTAATGGCTGGGAGGCATCAATCAAAACAATGACCACCTCGGCAGCATCAATCGCACCATGCGTCCGCACCGACGCGTAATACTCATGCCCGCTGGCTTGATCAACTTTGCGGCGTAAACCCGCGGTATCGACAAATCGCCAGACTTTGTCACCGAGTTCGATGAGCGAGTCCACTGGGTCGACGGTGGTGCCGCTAACCTCATGAACTACCGAGCGCTGATCTCCGGCCAACCGATTCAGTAACGAGCTCTTGCCCACATTGGGCTTGCCAACCAACGCCACCCGCCGCGGTCCACCAACACCCGACGCCGACTCCGTCACCGCTGGCAGTGCGGCCACCACCACATCGAGCAAGTCGGCCACACCTCGACCATGCATCGCACTGATGGCATACGGCTCACCGAGCCCTAACAACCACAGCGCCGCGGCGTCAGCTTCGCCCTTCTCGTTATCAACCTTGTTGGCAGCCAAAAACACTGGTTTACCTGAGCGACGCAAGATAGCAGCAGCGGCTTCGTCACTAGTGGTAGCCCCCACCACCGCATCGACCACCATGATCACCGCATCAGCGGTACGCATAGCCACCGCGGCCTGCTCGGCGACCAACCGCTGCAAACCCTTGGCATCGGGTTCCCAGCCCCCGGTGTCTTGCACCACAAACCGGCGACCGGTCCACAATGCGTCATAGGAGACCCGGTCCCGCGTTACTCCTGGGACATCTTGCACCACCGCTTCACGGTGGCCCAAGATCCGATTGACCAATGTTGATTTACCGACGTTAGGCCGCCCCACTACCGCCACCACCGGCGGGGCCACTGCCGAAGCAAGGCCACTTAGCTCGTCGAATTCTTCGACATTCCAATCATTTTCGTCGGACCATGTACCATCACCGCTCATCGCATTACCCCGATTCGCTGGCTAACTAAATCGCGGAGATGGACAATAACCTCGGCCTGGGTCATCTCACTGGTGTCCACAATCACCGCATCCTTAGCTGGCCGTAGCGGCGACAGCGCCCGGGTGGAATCGAGTTCATCGCGCCGACGCACATCGGCCAACACGCCTTGATAGTTATCGGGCAGACCGGCAGCGACATTCTGGTCGTTGCGGCGGCGAGCCCGAGTCTCCGCCGAAGCGGTCAAAAATACCTTCACCGGCGCATCCGGCAGCACCACAGTCCCGATATCTCGACCTTCCACCACAGCATTGCCTCGGTCGCAAACCAAAGCCCGCTGCAGTTCAACCATGCGAGCACGCACTGCCGGAACCGCCGACACCGCCGAGACCCCCTGGTTGACTTTATCGCTACGGATCTCCGTCGAAACATCTTCGGCGGCAAGATAACAGCGGTCTACATCGGCGTCATCGCCAACCGAAACCTGCACGGTCGAGGCGATCGCCGCCACCGCAGCCTCATCCGCGGGGTCAATCCCCGCGCGCAAGACCGCCAGCGTCATAATCCGGTACATTGCCCCGGTATCCACATAACGAGCGCCTAGAATACGAGCCAATTCTCTTGAAACAGAAGACTTTCCCGTGCCAG